>NZ_JAVLBN010000017.1:0-46396 GCF_031581065.1 Salibacter sp. | reverse complement strand
GTCCTGCATCCATACTTCAGCAGCTCCATTAACAAGGTTTTTGGCCTGTTGCCCTGTTACACTTTGTCCTATTCCCATGCCAATACTGGCTACAGCTATTACCGCCAACGCTATCAATTTCCTCATAATCAAAAAGTCAATAATTGTTAAAATTAAAAGTGTGTGAAATTAAGGAAAAAATAAATTACATGCTTCAAACTTCTCGTCATTCGCATATGGTCAAACAATAAATCTCCATACATTTGCGTCATCTCATGGGGTGCCCGTTGCTACGGGCTGAGATTATACCCAGGTCTTTCTAAAGACGTAACCTGATCCAGGTAATGCTGGCGTAGGTAAAAAGTAGTGGGTAACTACATATTTATTGAACAATTATTAACCAGAGGAAAACCGCCCCAGTTTTCTGTCTAAAACATTTATGTTATGAAAAGACAAGGACTGCTCTTTGTTTGCCTTTGGTTGATGGTGGTGACTGCCATGGCACAAAATGTCACATTAAAAGGAAAGGTGCTGAGCACACTTAATGAACCGCTCCCCGGGGCTACAGTTCTCATCGAGGGAACTTATCGCGGGACATCTACTGATGAAAAAGGTGCTTTTTCATTCGAGGGCTTATCTGAAAAGGAGTATCAACTCAAGATTTCCTACATCGGGTATGCGACCAAAAAAGTTACTGTTGATTTGGCTGCTAACGGTCAGAGCCCGCTTGAAGTAATGTTGAAACGCAAAGCCATGGAGGCTCGTGAAGTAACGATCGAAGCAACGCGGGCTACAGAAGAAACGCCAATTGCGTTCGAGAATATCTCAGAGGCTGAGATCGAAAATCGAAACTTCGGGCAGGACATACCTTACGTTTTGGATATGTCTACATCGGTAACCACTACGAGTGATGCCGGTGCCGGAGTTGGCTACACGGGAATGCGTATCCGTGGATCTGACAATACCCGTGTGAATGTTACGATCAACGGTATTCCTTACAATGACGCTGAATCGCACGGAACATTTTGGGTGAACATGCCTGATCTCGCTTCATCAGCTGATAACATTCAGATCCAGCGCGGAGTTGGTACATCGACTAACGGTGCCGGAGCTTTTGGCGGAACGATGAAAATCAATACGCTCGAATTAGAGCCTGAAGCTTTTGGTAAATACACCGGAAGCTATGGCTCATTTAACACGATGCGTCACACAGTTGAATTTGGTTCGGGTCTGACCAAAAATAACTTTGCTTTCGATGGTCGGTTATCTACGATTCAGAGTGACGGCTACATCGATAGAGCGAGCTCTGACCTCAAGTCGTACTACTTTAGTGGAGGCTACTATGGCGAAAAAACAACGCTTAAGTTTTTGACTTTTGGTGGTAAGGAGCGTACTTATCAGGCGTGGAACGGTGTGCCTCCGCAATTGCTCGATGAAAATCGCACATTTAATTCATACACTTATCCTGATGAGGTTGATAACTATGAGCAAACGCATTATCAATTACACTGGCTTCAGGATATAAGTAAGTCTCTTTCGTTCACCGCTTCATTGCACTATACGAAAGGACAGGGGTACTTTGAGCAATATAAAGGTGCCGGTTACAATTACTACCTGAATTTTGATTCAAAAGAGTCGTTTGGTGATTATGGCCTTGAACCAATTAATCTCGGGACAGATACATTTGGACTCGGCAATGATGAGCCATTCCTAAATCCAGATGCATCAGCGAGATATGATACAACTGTTGTGAACGGAGATTCAATGGTTGTTCGTGACTCAGAAATCAACGAAACAAACCTTATTCAGCGCAGGTGGCTCGATAATGACTTTTACGGAATTGTTTACTCACTCCAATACAGCAAAGGAAACTTCGATTTCACACTAGGTGGTGGAGCAAACGAGTATGTTGGTGATCACTACGGAGAAATCATTTGGGCTGAGTATTCGAGTGGTAGTGAAATCTATGACCGTTTCTATGACAACACAGCTACTAAAACTGATATTAATGTTTACGGTAAAGCAAATTACCGATTGAATGATTTCAATTTCTTTGGTGACTTGCAGTTGCGCCAGGTAGAATATGAGGCAAATGGAGTTGATAACGATGGTCGCTTAATCGATGTTGATGAAACGCTCACTTTCTTCAATCCAAAGGTAGGATTCACGTGGAATATGAGTGAGAAGTCTAAACTTTACGGATCGGTATCGGTAGCGCATCGTGAGCCAACACGTAACGATTATCTCGATGCTCCGGATGGTGTAAAACCAAAACCTGAAGAGCTTATCGATTACGAATTTGGGTACAAGCGAGCTACTCAACTCTATTCAATTGGAGCAAATTTCTACTTTATGGATTACAACGATCAGCTCGTACTTACAGGAGATGTGAATGATGTAGGATCAGCTGTTCGTATGAATGTGCCAGAGAGTTACAGGGCAGGTATTGAATTGACATTTGGGTGGCAAATCACAAAACGCCTCGATTGGCAGGGAAATGCAACTTTCAGTCAAAACAAGATCAGTAGTTACACTGAAAAAGTTGATGACTGGGTAAATGGTGGTCAAATTGAAATTGAGCGCGAAAATACTGATATCGCTTTTTCTCCAAATACAATTGCTGCTACTCAACTTGCTTATACTGTTCCAACAAACTTCACCGGTCTTGATGATCAGTTGAAAATTACCGGATTTGGAAAGTATGTTGGCGAACAGCACTTTGATAATACAGGATCTGACCAACGCGTTCTCGATGCTTATTTGACAAATGACATTCAGCTTTCTTACGGAATCAAGAATTCATTTGTAAGACATTTAGAAGTTGCTTTCCAGGTGCGCAACGTGCTTGATGTTGATTACATCACCAATGCCTGGGTTTACCGATTTGCGAGCAGCAATCCGGGGTATGTAGATTCATCAGATCCTTATGTGACTAAGGAAAAAACAAATGATGCAAATAATCCATATTACCGCTACACAGGGTTATTCCCTCAAGCCGGCCGTAACTATATGGCTACGCTCAGGATTAAGTTTTAACAGTTAAAATTAGGGGTGCGAAAAGGGAGTGTTTATAAGGATTCACTCCCTTTTTGTTTTTATAGCATTGCGTTTTTTGATGTATGTGCTATAGTCATCATCAAAGGCTACGCGTTTATCAACTGTTTCGTCAAACAGTTGGAGATTAGATAGTACAACTTCGCTCACTTCACGTACACAGTGTTGACCACTTTCAGATCCGGTTATGTAGTCAGCGAGTTGTTTGCGCTTGCAGTAATCGACCAGTAAAGGGTTGGCCGATTTACGCACGAGAAACCTTGCACCGCTTTCCTTAGCGAGCGATAAGTCGAGAATATCATCAAACACGAAAAGCACTTCATGTGGTTTAATGTCGTGTTCTGACTGTAAATAATCGAGCGCCTCAACCTTGTTTTTCATTCCGCTAATGGTCAAATCCAGGTGTTCACGCTCAGCCCAGTGAAGAGCCGTAGGGTTGTTCTCACCTGAGATAATTGCCGTAAACGGAATTTCTTTGTTGAGTAAATAATAGCCAAAACGCATCATGTTGACGCCCATCGAATCGGCTTCAGAAAATGAACTGCTGCGCGATTTATCTTTGTAGCCTGAGTGGAATACTCCGTCCCAGTCAAAGATGAGGGCTTTCACGTCTTTTAATTTTTGGCGCAACAAAAAAGGCGAAGAGATAAACTCCCCGCCTTTTGATTCAAAAATATGTTGAATATCCTGCATCGGATTAGCTATTCATTTTTACGATATCCTGAACATCGAGCATACCAACAACTTTGTCGTTCTTAGTAACCACAAGTTCATCGATTTTCTTTTCTGTAAAGATCGACTGTGCATCGATGAGCAATGACTCAGCATCTACAGAAAGAGGTTTTGATAGGTCCAGTTCGCTCATTTTCTTATTCACTGCGCTGGCACCTTCATTTTCGATTAATCTGCGGAGGTCTCCATCAGTGAAAATGCCGATTGCTTCCTGCTTGTCATTGACAACGCTCACAGCACCAAATCCACCTGATGTCATTTTTACTGTACAATCAGTTACTGTAGCACCCTCTTCAACCATTGGGTTGTGATCGTTCATAATATCTTTTACGCGAACAGTCATGAGGCGAGTGTGCTCGAAGAACTGGCGAGTACCAATTTCAGTGAAGTGGTTCTCAGTTAGTTGCTTCATCACTTTCCATGGAACTGTGATTGTGTGAACACCAATGTTAATCGCGTTGCGAACGTGCTCAACGTGACGAACAGATGAGAACATGATTTTGGTGTTATAACCATAGAAGTTTACGGCATCAACACATTGCTCGATCAATGAAAGAGCATCAGTTCCCTGATCCTGTAAACGACCAACGAGCGGACAAACGTATGTTGCCCCTGCCTGCATTGCCATGTAAGCTTGTTGTAGCGTGTACACGAGATGAATGTTTACTTTGAATCCCTGATCAGTGAGTTCTTTACAGGCTTTTACACCTTCCATTGAAATTGGGATTTTGTAAACTGTTGTTTCGCGATCGAGTCCCAGTTTTTCCTGGCGCTTAGCTTCAGCAACAATTTCTTCAGCTGTTTCACCAAGTGCTTCAATTTGAAGAACGGGAACGATATTAGAAAGCTCAACGATTGTACCGTCAATATCAGTTATACCGTGACGGTGCATAAAAGTTGGTGTGGTTGTTAGTCCACTTAAAAAGCCGAGTTTAAAAGCGTGTTTGATTTCGTTTATATCGGCAGAATCGAGATATAATTCCATGGTTTAAATTTCTTTTTTCCTTTCTTATCAGACCACAAAGATGTGGTTTTCTTATGAATTAATTATTTGCGGTATTTTAATTCAACTTCATGTAATTCGATGAGTGGCTTGAGAAACTCTTCGAGCTGGTCCATGTCGAGCTGACTGGCAGCATCGCAAAGAGCATCGCTGGGGCACGGGTGCGTTTCCACAAAGATGCCGTCAACTCCGGCTGCGACTCCGGCTCTGCCCAAAACTGGTAAGTATTGGCGTGCTCCACCGCTCGGATCTGAACTTGGAATTCCATATTTGCGAATAGCATGCGTAATATCAAAAACTACCGGATAACCGATTTTGCCCATGTCGTAAAAACTCCTGGGATCGATTACGAGATCGTTGTAACCAAATGTGTAGCCACGTTCTGTTAAAATGATATTTTTATTTCCGGTCGATTCAATTTTAGCTGTTGGCTTCGCCATGTTTTCGGGTGCCAAGAACTGACCGTGTTTTAGGTTGACCGTTTTGCCTGTTTTAGCTGCTTCAACTACGAGTGTCGTTTGCATACACAGGTAAGCAGGGATTTGAAGTACGTCAACAACATCAGCGGCAGGTTTTGCCTGATCAGGATAGTGGATGTCTGTCAAAAGCGGAAAGCCAAACTCATTTTTGATTTTTTCCAGAATGCGAAGACCTTCATCCATTCCCGGCCCCATGTAATAATCGACAGAGCTACGGTTGTCTTTTTGGAATGAAGATTTGTAGATTACCGGAATGTCGAGCTTTTCGGTGACTTCCTTGATTTTTTCGGCTGTGCGCATCATCGTGCTTTCTTCTTCAATCACGCATGGGCCAGATATGAGAAACAATTTGTCATCTCCGGCATTGATGTCGCCAACCTGAACTTTGAACTTACTCATTCGAACTTAAATTTGCGCAAAAATAGGTATTTGGATGAAGTTAGTAGTGTTTTATCGGTAGCTCTTATTTGGTTGAGGGATGAACAATTATTGAAGAATAGAATATGTTTTTTCAGAGTCTTAATTATAGTCTCTCAACTGTTCCGTGAGTGAAACGGTAAAGGCGAAAAAACGTTCCACAGACGGAACGTTTTAAAATTATAATCGCAGATTATTGAGAGTGATAATGATTTTGTAGGAATACAATTAGGTCTTGTAATGACCTATTTCATCATTTTCCTCACTCTTTCTAGATCATCAATTGTATCTACTGAAATACTGTCGTGGCTGGTGAAGCCGAGTTTGATTTTACCACCATTTTCTAACCAGCGGTTTTGTTCAAGACTCTCCATTTTTTCCAGTCCTGATTCAGGTAAGCTGGCAAATTCTTCAAGTGTTTCAATGGTGTAAGCGTAAAAGCCCAGATGCTTGTAAATGGTGGTTTTTTTGAGCCATTTAGTTTTATCAACTCCTCTGATGTGTGGAATTACAGATCTGGAGAAGTAAAGTGCGAAATAGTTTTTATTGAACGTGACAAAAACCTCGCTTTCGTTGAAGAGGTCATCTAAACGAACAACAGGTGTAATAAGAGTAGCCAACTTTGTTTGAGGGTCTTTAAAACATTTTTTTAGCGAAGTGAGGTTTTCTTTTGCCAAAAGTGGTTCATCTCCCTGGATGTTGATAACTACATCGTATTGTGTTTCGCTTATTTTCTGGATTTTTTTGTAGGCTTCTAAACATCGATTGGTGCCTGTTGAGTGGTTTTTGCTGGTCATGATGACTTTCCCGCCAAACGACTCAACTGTTTCAAAAATACGCTTGTCATCAGTTGCCACGTAAACCGTTTCAAGGGCTTTTTGTGCTCGTTCGTAAACGTGCTGAATCATCGGTTTGCCGTTGATATCAGCAAGTGGTTTTCCTTCTAAACGTGTTGATCCGTAACGAGCCGGTATAATTCCGAGAAAGTTCATGTTTGATGTTTTTCTGTTATCACTCAAAACAAGCAATTTTTTTCAATTAATGGGGTGATAATTTGAAATATTGTGAGGTTTGGCTCTGACCGTGAACCTACTGAACCAAAAGATTACAGCCTCTTATATCGCTGTTGTCAAAACGGCCAACCACCTCAAAGCTACCGTCATTATGAAGTTTGCCCAGGTCTTGAGTGGCGATAAAACTACACGAATAGCGATTGGCGAGATCGATAATATTGAGTCCGCCTGTGTTTCCGTTTTCGATGTAGCAAAACGGATCATTGGTATCGCGAACCATAACCTTCATCCAGGGTGGAGCTCTAAAAATGTTTTGTCCGCTCG
Source organism: Salibacter sp. (assembly GCF_031581065.1). Classification (NCBI taxonomy): domain Bacteria; kingdom Pseudomonadati; phylum Bacteroidota; class Flavobacteriia; order Flavobacteriales; family Salibacteraceae; genus Salibacter; species Salibacter sp. The sequence continues at coordinate 39,395 of NZ_JAVLBN010000017.1, read as the reverse complement.
AGTAGGCTTGAGATAGCAATTCAGTCATGCCGTATTCGCTGTGAATAGCATCAACACCAAAACCATTTTGCAGAATCCTGTGCAACTCTTCCTTTACCATTTCTTTTCGTTTTCCCTTCATGCCTCCGGTTTCCATCACAGTTGTGTAGTTGAGGCTGAGCGAATATTTTTCTACGAAATCGAGCAATGCATAGCTGACTCCAATGAGGAGAGTTGGTTGTTTTTTGTCTTCGAGCTGTTGAAGTTGATCGCGCAACGCTTCGTGATCGTAGAGGTAATAACCGCTTTCCTGAATTCGGCTCTGACCAATTAAATCATCAACCATATAAATCAATGAAGAACCTTCTCGTTCCAGATAACTCGGTAACAGTCCCAAAATGGCCAATTCTTCAGGCTTGCCGTAAAACTGCCTGAATGCGCGGTTGAATGACTCGCGGTAAACTTTTAATTTGTGTAGTTTGTGTTGGCTACGGTCAGATCCCGTGGTGCCGCTGCTCGAGAACGTAACCTCCGGCTTTGGGTAACTTTGCGGATAAACGGAATGTGTTTTGAAAAAAGAAATGGGCAGAAATGGGATGTTTGAAAAGTGCTCAATTGAGTTTGGGTCTATCTTTAAAGTGTCAACAAATTCGCGATAGATTGCAACCTTTTCGTATTGAAAACGAAAAGTTTTGAGGGCAACATTATTGAATTGTTGCTCGTTATCGATAGACCATATTTCAGCAGTTTCAGGCAATTGTAATTTGATTCGTTTGAGCGCTTATTGTAACTTCGTAAACATGAAAAACCTTGCAAAGGTAATTACCGCAATTGTATTGATGTACACGGCATGGTCCTGTGAACCGGAAACCTGTTCAGATCCGGTCCCGTCCATGAAATATACTTCTTTCAGGCCCATCAGTGCCGATTCATTTGAACTGGTTTACGAATTTAAAGATTGTGATGGCGATATTGGCCTTGATCAAAGTGAAACAAATCCACCATACGACACAGGAAGTAAATATTATTACAATTTGCTGATCGATTTGTATTACCTGGAAAACGGGGAGTGGTTGAAATACGAATACCCTGAAGGTTCTCCCGGGTTAAACGACCGCATAAGCCGACTCAAAGAAGATGATGGTGACGCATTGCTCGAAGGTGAAATCATTAAAAAAATCGATGAATCAGCATTTAATCCTTCTCTCGATACGGTAAAATTCAGTGCTGTTTTAGTAGACAGGGCTCTGAATGAAAGCAATGCTGCTGAGAGTGAGGTCTATGTACTCGAACTGGATTAAGCTTGTTGTTCAGCCATTTTATTGTACATCGCTTCCGTTACGTTTGTCACATTTTCTGTAATCTTTTCACAGGCATTGAATAAGTCATTGTAAACTAATCCACTGTGAATGTTGTAATCTCCCAGCTCAACACTTTTAAAGTGACTCTTTCTTATTTCTTCTTTACGCTGCATAATATTGCGTTTGATCTCCTTGGCGCGAGCTATATCAATGTTTGATACGTCATCCTTGAGATTGTTGTTCATTACTTCAAATGCTTCCCTGAGCATTTCCAACATTTCCTGGATGTTTGAGCGTTGTTCAGGCGTAAACCAAATACGATCTTCAATTTTCTTTTCCATGGTGATCGTCATTTGGAAAAATAAATCACCAATTCTTTCCAGCTCACTGCTGATGCGCAACATGCTTCTCACCTTTTCAGATGTTTGAGAAGTCAATTCACCACGAGAAACTTTCATCAAATAATCAGCAATTTCAAGCTCAATGCGATCGGTGATGTTTTCGTATTTCTTGAGTTTGCGGATTCGTTTATCAGTTATTTTGCGCTCTTTACTGTTGAATAACTCAGTGAAATAGTTGAGCATTTTCTCCGTTAACCACCCGAATTTTGCCATTTCTTTTTTGGCCTCCAGTAGAGATAATTCAGGCGTTCCCATTGGTCCGCGATCAATAAATTCGAGCGTGTACTCTTTGTCGATTTTCCCCTGAGATGGAAGTAGTCGAATCACAAGATTTACCACAATATCTGTAAACCAAACAAAAATGAAGGTATTGGTAAGGTTAAAGGCGATGTGGAAAAATGCAACTCCCCAATTGACTGCGTATTGATATTGTTCTGAGGCGGGATTAACATCGAGCGGACTATAACCGATAACCCAGTTAGTGAATATTGCAATTCCGTCAATGAAAAAAGGAAAAGCGAGAAGCATCCACACCACACCAAATACATTGAAAATTGAATGAGCACGAGCAGCTCTTTTGGCATGTACATTTCCTATGTTGGCCGCGAGGTTTGCTGTAACTGTTGTCCCGATGTTTTCACCCAGTACCATAGCAGCAGCCTGTTCAAAATCGATGAATCCATTTGCTGCAAGAGTCAAAGTAATAACCAGCGAAGCAGATGAAGACTGAATCACGACAGTAAACAGCGCGCCTATTGTCACAAAAATCAGGAATAATAAAAAGCTGTTGATATGGACAGATGCTATCAACTCTGCTATTTCTGGAAATTCGTTGACAGTAGGAATATTAGCTTTGATAAGAACCAGCCCTAAAATGAAAAGCCCGAGACCTACGAAAAACTCACCCAGGGATCTGATCGTGGAACTATTTGCAAAAAGCAAAGGAAACGCTATTGCTAGCATGGGTAATCCCCAAATTGTGACATTAAAAGGCGAAAACCCAACAAGTGTAATGAGCACAGCCGTTGAGGTAGTGCCAATATTAGCTCCCATGATAACATTGATTGCCTGTTTCAATTTCATGAGACCGGCATTGACAAAACTCACCATCATAACCGTTGTGGCCGATGAAGATTGAACGATCACCGTTGTGAGGAAACCGTTGGCAATTCCGCCAGCCGTACTTTGAGTTAAATCAGAAAGGAGGTGGCGAATCCATGGTCCGGCAACGCGCTGGATGCCTTCGCTCATGGTTTTCATCCCGTAAACAAACAGCCCCAGAGCACCGAGAGCAGTAATTATATTGAGTAAATCAAATGTCATATGATCAATATTGAAGTGCGAAATTATAATCCTTACCCGATAAAATGGATATTCAGCTTTTAATTAAAAGTTAAGGAGTTGATTAAAACTTCTCATAACCTTGGCTTAAAGATTGTTCATATAGATAACAGTTCCATAAAAAACCAGTTAAATTATCTTGTTATTGCAGGGCTAATTTCGCCTAAAAATATACCAAATGACTAATTCTCTTCGTGTTTTGCTCGTTGACCCCAGTGATGAGAGCTATAAGACTTTTAGCGAAGCTGCACGAGTTGCGGGCTTTGAACTGGTTTATGCTACTTCTTACAGTGAGGGAATTTCATTATGTGAAAAAATTCAACCACAAATTATTTTTTCAGAACTCGTTTTAGAAGAGAGCGATGGAGTTGATCTTTTAATGACTGCCCGAAATCACATTGAGAAAGTAGAATCGATTTTGGTTATTTATACAAAAGTTCAGGATCAGTACTCTGAGGTGGCAGCTTTTAATGCCGGAGTCGATGATTATTTGCGCAAAGCTTACTCAACCCAACTCCTCGCCAGTAAGATCAAGGCACTTCAAAGAAGAGTGGATCGTATTAATGGTCAGAACCAGGAACTGGGTAATGCTTGCTGAATTAGTGTGATTTTTCAAAAAATATTTACCATAAAAAAAGCCCGGATTTCCGGGCTTTTTTAGTTATAGATGTTTGGTTTAAAAATTGTTAGAATTCATACTTGAAACTCGCGCTGATTGTTGTTGCAGGGCGAAGTCTTGTGAAGTATTGATCTTCTGCTTTGTAAGATTTGAATACCGATTCGCGGTAATCGTTGAGAATATTTGAAACTTTTAGCCCCACCTGCATTTGATTGTCTTTCCCAAACTTTTTGGAAGTGTTGAGGTTCAGGCTGTGGAAAGGGACAGTGTAAATATCGGGGCGATCAACAATACTAGTATATTGGAGAGTTGGTCCCTGAACATTGTAGAATAAAGCAGCATCAAAGTTGCTGAATACACCGCTACTATCAGTTCCGGAATAAGAAAAACCGGCATTGATGATGTAGGGTGCCTGTCCGGCCATGTCTCTATATCGATCAACTTCCTGTCCTGTTCTGGCATTGTTCACACGGCTTTCGTACTCTGTTAAGCTAAGGCGAATGCGCGACTCAACAAGTGTAACGTTAGCAGTAGCTTTCCAATTTTCCAGTTTGTCAGTGATGATGCCTAGTCCCTGTCTAACTTCAACTTCAGCACCGTAAACTTCTCCGTCACCAACGTTTCTTGGCTGGAAGGCTCCGGCTTGAGTAGCAAATTGAACAATTTCAATTGGGTCATCAAAAGATTTGTAGAAAGCACCAACTGAAACAGTTTGGCTATATGTTGGGAAGAAGTCCCATCGCAAATCAACGTTTTGAATGTAAGAGCTAGTCAAGTCACCATCCCAGTATTCTACGCCTCTTCCATCATCAGCATCTCTGAACAAACCACCGATGAAAGTACGGCCTGTCAACGGGTCGTAGATCTCAGCATAGGAAAGTTCTTTAAATGATGGTCGAGCAACTGTTTGAGAGTAAGAAGCTCTGATGTTTTGCTTATCGTTGAGTGCGTAAGTCACGTTTACCGATGGGTAAAAACCGAGATCGTTGAGAACCTCTTCATTATTGAGAACATTTGTGCCCAATTGATCCTGTCCGGTATATCGCTGAACGTAGTTTTCCATTCTCAAACCAAGAGACACTGATAAATCGGTTGTGGGTCTGATCATTGAAGATACATAAGCTGCAGCGTAATTTACATTAGAGTTGTAATCATTAGGATTTGTAGGGATGAATTTGGGCTCATAAGCTACACCTCTATTTTTATTGCCGTTATAAGGCCATAGGTTTTCTTTATAAAACAGTTCGTCTGGGTTTCCTGTAAGAGGGATATCACGAACATTGATGTCGAAGTTTCGGATAGTGAAATCTCGTTCTTTGAAAGTGTAGGCTGCTCCAAACTTGAGATTTGATTTTCCACCTAAGAAAGTGAAGTTTCTTTTGAGGTCAACTCTGTTACTGAGGTTAATTTCATCTAAATCACGCCAAATTCTTTGAGGGAATCCAACTTCAGTACCAATTGAGTATGCTTCTCCTCTTCTTTGATAGCGAGTAAATCGAATATCAGGATCGTCCATTGATGAGTAAGTTGGTGAGAGTTTCCATTCCAGTTTCCAGTCTGACTCATTAAAATAGTGTTTACCGCTGATTAGCATATTGGTAAGAGAACGCTCACTGTATTCAAGATTGTGTTGTTCAGCTTCAAAAACAGCTCCCTGGTCAGAGTTTTCATAATCAAACTGGCCGGCTTTAGAAACTCCGTTTTGGATGTGTAGTAAGTTGATTTTGTATTTGGCTTTATCAGTTTTGATCGCAAAACCACCCATTGCATTCAAGAGTACGTTGTTAACCCCGTAGTTACCCTTTTGGTACTCTCTCTGTTCCATTTCATTTACATCGGGATCACCATCTAGTCCATAGCGGGCATAAACAGCGTCTTCGTAGAATTCTGTTTTATTAGCGTAATTGAGCATAAAGTTGTACCCGAGCGTCACATTTTCCTTTTTGACTTGATTTCCATAATGGCCTCCTATGCCAAAATCTATGAGGCTCATTTGCTTCATAGTAGCCATAGTAGGATTAAAAGAACTTAAAATATCCTGGTATCGTTGTCCCTTTTCACTGTCAGGGCTACCGATAACTTCAGCATCAGCAAAAAGAGGTATGTTTTTTTCTGCAGGGATGTCACGCGTTCCATTATCAAAACCGAGAGCATCTGTGGAGCTTCCCTGATAAGTAAGGTAGTCAGAATTAAAGTGAAAGTTTGGGTTGTAGCCTGCGCTTACTGATATTCCTGCTTCTCTTTGATCTGGAAATGATTTAGTCGTAATATTAACTACACCACCAGTAAAGTCTGCAGGTAACTCAGCTACAAATGATTTGTTAACAACAATGTTATCGATTACATCAGTTGGAAAAATGTCCATTTGAAGCGTATTTCGGTCAGGATCGAGGCCAGGAACATCGAGCCCGTTGAGCATTGTTTTTGTGTAGCGATCACCTAACCCGCGAACGTAAACATACTTTCCTCCCTGCACTGAAACCCCTGTCACTCGCTTCATTGAAGAGGCAGCGTCAGAGTCGCCAATTTTCTTGAAACTGGCAGATGAAATTCCATCGAGTAAATTCTCTGATTTACGTTTCATCGTTAAAATAGCCGTTTCAGAGTTTTTGTTAGACTCAGCAGTTACTGTGTAAGTCTTCAATTGCTGAGATTTTTGTTTGAGTGAAACAGGGTTGAGAACTGTTTTTTCCCCTTCCTTTACCTCAACACCTGTAATGGTTACAGGAGCATAACCGATAAAGCTGTATTGAATGTTGTATGTACCGGGATCCAAATTGAGCACATACTTACCATCAAAATCTGTGGTGGTGCCAGTAGATGTGCCTTTAACAGCAACATTAGCAGTAAAAAGTGGATCGCCTGTAGCACCATCAATAACTTTTCCTGAAATTCCACTTTGTTGGGCTGTCAATTGCCCTATAGCCATAAAAACAAAAAAGACAGAAGTGAAGATTACTTTCATTTTTTACTGGTTTAAATAAAATAGGAAACTCGCAAACTAATTAGCTTGCGAGTTATCCTGTTTTGTAAATTAAAATATCGGGTCAATTAATTTTTCATTAAAAGTCATTCAATGCACCGCTAAGTGAAGTCCAGGACCAACCTTCAAAAACAGATACATCAGCACCAACAGTGTTTTGACCTGCAGGAACATCTGTTGCGTGTACATCAGTACCGTCTAAGAAAACATCATTAAGAGCCAAACCAGAAGCAAGAGTGATCTCAAGGTTTGAGAAACTAAGATCTCCGTTTGCAAAATTTGTTTGTGATTCAGATCCTGAAAGTTCAAGAGTACCTCTATTGTCAGAATTAGATGGATCTGGAAAGTTAAAGAAATAGATGTTTTCGAAAGAACCTCTAGCTCCATCTCTAAAGTCTCCCAGTTGAGTTGACTCTACTCCTCTAACAGATCCGTTTCTAACAGTGTGACCTGCATTCATAGAGCCTTCTGGCCCATCAACTTCCATTGCATGGTCAGTACCTTCACCGGCAACAACTGCAAAATTGTCAACTGTTCCTGCCCATGCCTGATCTGTATCAAGAGCATCATCACTTGAATTCCACACAACAACGTTACTTGCATTAACCGTTCCACCGAACCATTCAACACCATCGTCCTGGTTTGCTATAACTTCAATGTTTTCAACTAATGTGCCGTTGCCAACCCCGCCAAGAGTAAGGCCGTTGATCTCATTTCCTTCACCGATGTTTGAACCACCGTGACGGATAGAGATGTAACTCAACTCACCAGAGCTGTCATTTGGGTCTGTACCACCGTATAGACCATTTTGATCAGATGGTGGAATACCTTCGATTTGAATAGCTTGAGCATCAGCTGAAATTGGTGCGTTTCCAAGGACGATTAAGCCACCCCATAGTCCGTTTGTTGTAGGATCAAGATTTGGACTTTCAATCATTCCCGGTTCAATTTCATCAGCTACAGAAGTGAAAATGATTGGTTGATCTGGAGTCCCATTCGCCATGATTTTACCGTCTCTTGAAATCACTAAAGCTGTTGCATTAGCACCACTACCGGCTTCACCTTTAATAATTACACCTGGTTCAATTGTTAAAGTTGCACCATCGGTTACTGTAACCCTTGAGCCTAATTGATAAACATTACCTGTTTTCCAGGTTGTGTTTGATGTAATGTTTTCAGTGATCACCTTGTTACCACCGTTAGAAGGTGTTGGTGTTGGATCATCATCATCGTCATCGCTGCATGATGTGAAAGTGAAAGCCGCAGCGAAAGCGAGCATTGAAAGTAATTTTAAATTCTTCATCTGTGACAGATTTTTTTTGTTTTTATGATTTGGGAGCAAAAGAATGCTTGTATTTTTACCTGAACCTTAATGTGCTTTTATCTTACATTTAAAGAAGTGTTTCCTTAATGTTAACTCGAGTTTGTTTTGGTCAGAACCAAACGCTTCTTTTGTTGCTAACAAAGGTGTTGAAGCTGTGTTACCTTCAAATTAAAACAACGTTAATACGTGTTTAATATAAAAGGGTACATTTGAAATAATTTTGTTGCCAGGATTAATAAATTACATTAAATCACTATGAGTCAGGATAATAAAAAGATTTTGATCGTTGACGATGAACAGGACATCCTGGAGTTTATCAGTTACAACCTCAAAAAAGAAGGATTTGAAGTTGAAACAGCTGATAATGGCCGCGATGCGATCGATATTGCTAAAAAGACTAAACCAGACCTTATCATTCTCGATGTTATGATGCCTGAAATGGATGGTATTGAAACATGTGCTGAGATGCGTAAGATAGATTCTCTAAAAGACACTTTCGTGACCTTCTTAACAGCTCGCGGAGAAGATTACTCTCAAATTGCCGGCTTTGATGCAGGTGCTGATGATTACATCATTAAGCCTGTAAAACCACGGGTTCTGACCAGCAGAATAAAAGCGATGTTGAGAAGGGGAACTACTTCTGATGACAAACCAAAAGGAAATGTAATTGGCGACCTTGTTATCGATAGAGATCGTTACATTGTAACAAAATCTGGCGAAGAATTGAATCTCCCTAAAAAAGAATTTGAATTACTCTCTTTGCTCATTTCTACCCCTGGTAAAGTATTCAATCGCGATACCATTTTGTCATCTGTTTGGGGTGAAGATGTTGTGGTGGGAGACCGCACAATTGATGTGCATATTCGTAAGTTGAGAGAAAAAATTGGTGATAAGTACATTAAAACAATTAAAGGAGTAGGCTATAAATTTGAAGCTTGATGAAAAATAGAACGCCACGCGAAATAGCGTTCATTACAGCGCTCTATGTTGCTGTTATTGCCGGTGTGCTGATGTTGCCGGCTTTTTTGCTTTACACGGATTCGTGGGAACCGTGGCTAATATATGGTATTACTGTAATCCTCATTTTTGCAGTAGCCTGGATTTCAATTAATACGGGGATTGAAAAGTTTATTCACCGCAGAATTAAACTCATCTACAAAACAATTCACCGCTTTAAAACGCAATCGGGAAATATGGAAGATCTCGATTTGAGTAAGGATGTACTGGGGCAGGTAAATACTGAAGTTGAAGAGTGGGCGAGAAGCAATAAGGAAGAAATTGAACAACTGAGGAAGCAGGAGCAGTTTCGTAAAGAGTTTATCGGTAATTTATCTCATGAACTCAAAACGCCTATTTTCAGTATTCAGGGGTATTTACTTACCTTGTTAGAAGGAGGATTGGAAGACCCTAAGATCAATCGGGATTACCTTGAACGTGCCGATCGTAACCTGGAAAGGCTTACCAACCTTATCAACGAGCTCGATGAAATCACCAAGTTGGAATCGGGGGAAAGAAGGATGGAATTCACAAAATTCGATTTGATAAAATTAACCGATGATTTGGTGAAAGAGCTCGAGTTCAGAGCCAAAGAAAGTAACGTGACACTCACAGTTAGAGATCCAAAGATGGCTGTTTGGGTTGAAGCTGACAGGAGTAAAATCTCTCAGGTTTTGACCAACCTGATTATGAATTCTATCAAGTACAGCAGAGAAGACGGTGGCGAAACAAGCATCAAGTTTTACGACATGGATGAAAATATCCTCGTTGAGGTGGAAGATAATGGCCTTGGTATAGCAGCTGATCACCTGCCGAGGTTATTTGAGCGCTTTTACCGTATTGATAAATCGAGGTCTCGCCATCAGGGAGGGTCAGGCCTTGGACTCGCAATTGTGAAACACATTATCGAATCTCACGGGCAAACGATCAATGTTCGCTCTCAGGAAGGAGAAGGCTCTACTTTCTCTTTTACACTTAAAAAAGCTAAGCCTCAGTAGAACATAAAAAAAGCCACTTCAAACGAAGCGGCTTTCTTTATAATTCATGAATTTATCTTATTCACCCTGACCTAAAGAGTAACCTCTTTCACCGTCAAAAGTGTAAAGCTGTTCAGTTTTGATGAAGTCAAAACCAGCTTCAGAGATATTAGTCAATAGTTGAGTAATATCAGCGTGAGTGAGTTCCTTGTTTTCATCTTGCGGAACAAAACGACAACGCCAGTGATCGGTTTTGAAAGTTTCAGGTAAACCGCCCGGGTAAACTTTTACACCGCGGTTGGTGATCATTTTGAGTTTGAGTGTATCACCCTGGCAATCTTCAAGACCTTTTCCTATTACATCAGGATCTCTATCATTCTCAACCCAGTCGATGAATACATCAACACCTTTGAGTTCTTTCTTGCGATAGTTCTTAGTTGGTCTGCGTTCAACTTTCATCGGGTCAGCATCAGTGTCGTATTTCTTGATATCGAATTTTGTTGGGGTTTGACCAAGACGTTCGATAATTGCATCAGCAAACTCTTGAGTTCCCACTTTTTTCACAGAAATATCTTCCTGATATATATCACCGGTGTGAATGCCGTCCTCAAGTGTTTTGAGCCATGCGTTTTCAATTTTCTCAGCAACATCAGTTTGACCAATGTGAACGAGCATCATAATAGCTCCGTTGAGCAAACCTGATGGATTGGCAATGTTTTTTCCGGCAATGTCAGGAGCAGATCCGTGGATTGCTTCAAACATGGCAACATCTGTCCCGATGTTAGCAGAGCCTCCGAGCCCAACAGAACCGGCAACTTCAGCAGCGATGTCTGATACAATATCACCGTAAAGGTTGAGTGTAACCACAACATCAAAAGCTTCAGGATTATCAGCCAGCTTAGCAGAGCCAATATCAATGATCATGTGATCAGCTTCGATATTTGGATATTCTTTTGAGACTTCATCGAATACGCTGTGGAACAAGCCATCAGTGTGTTTCATGATGTTGTCTTTGGTCATGCAAGTCACCTTTTTGCGGTTGTTTACACGAGCATATTCAAATGCATAACGCACAATGCTTTCAATACCAGGGCGAGAAACCAATTTGAGTGTTTGAACAACCTCTTCGGTTTGTTGGTGTTCAATTCCTGCGTAAAGATCTTCTTCGTTTTCGCGAACGATTACGAGATCCATGTTAGGAAAGTTAGAACTCACAAAAGGAGTAAAAGCTTTACATGGACGAACATTTGCAAAAAGACCAAGCGATTTGCGAACAGTAACGTTCAAACTTTTAAATCCACCACCCTGTGGAGTAGTAATAGGAGCTTTGAGGAAAATCTTGTTTTTACGCAAGCTGTCCCAGGCACCTTCTTCAATACCTGAAGTAACTCCTTTGAGATATACATCCTGCCCAATTGCAATTTTATCATAATTCAATTGCGCACCTGCCGCATCTAGAACTTTTAGAGTGGCATCCATTATTTCTGGGCCAATTCCGTCTCCGTGAGCTACCGTGATGGTCTGTTTTTCAGCCATTTGATTTGATTTTTTTGAAAAAGTTTAGCGCAAATGTAAAAGGCAAACGGCTAACTACCGTTACTTTTTTAAAAAAATCGAGCTTTGCGTAAAGAAAATGATGATTATGAGTGCTTCGTTCAGAACCGAATTTCATCCGCAACTCAACTTGAAATCAATTGATCATCGCGACCTGGCTTTGTTTCTTGGGTCGTGCTTCAGTGAAAATATTGGCACTAAAATGCGAAATGCGGGTTTTGATATTTTAGAAAATCCGTTTGGCGTTATTTTCAATCCTATTTCGATTATTGATCATATCAATAAGGCAATTGATAATGAGACTTTCGGTCAGAACCATTATCTCCAATCCGCCAACCGGTGGTTCAGTTTTGATGCGCACTCCAGAGTTTCGGCCAGTTCTGATCGTGAATTGAAAAAACTACTTGAAACAAAGCAAACTCAACTGAGAGGCAGTGTGCAAAAAGCACATACAATTTTCATCACATTTGGAACAGCCTGGGTTTACGAGCTAGATGAAACTGCTGAAGTAGTTGCTAATTGCCACAAACAGCCACAGCGTATTTTCACTAAACGATTGCTTGAGGTATCTGAAATCCAAAATGCTATGAATGCTTGCATCGAGAAAATACACGCACTTAACCCTAATGTAGAGGTGGTGTTGACTGTGAGTCCGGTAAGGCACTTGAAAGACGGATTCGTTGAGAATAATCGCTCAAAAGGAAGGCTTGTTGATGTTTGTAGTTCTACTGTTGAGAATTTTGAGCAAGTTCATTATTTTCCTTCCTATGAATGGGTGATTGACGAATTGCGCGATTATCGGTTTTTTGGGAAGGATATGGTGCATCCCAATGAACAGGCTGTCGATTTTATTTGGGAAAAAGTGAATAATTATTTTTTCTCTGAACAGACGAAAAAAATCGCGAGCGAAATTGAAAAACTCACTAAAGCTGCAAACCACAAGCCTTTTCAAGAAGATCAAAACTTTATTGATTTTCAATCGAAGATGTACAGGAAATGTGAAGAGTTGGAAGAGAGGGTTGGTATAGGGTTAAGTGAGCTGAAAAAGCGTTTTCTCAAATCGTGAAATATTGAATTTTCATTTTTTCAAATGGCTTGGGCTTAGTTATTGAAAAGATGTTGAGATTGATTTTGTTTGTTTCATAAGTACAAAAATTGATCTTTTTGTATCCTGAAAGAGTACAACACCCTTTTACGGAGTGGTTGTTAACTTTTTTTGATAAAAATGACAGATTTTAATCGCGGATTATCCCCAAAAACTCCTCAATCGCTCTATTCATCTTATCTGGCGTTGGAGGAAGGAAGACACCTTCAAAGTCAGTTGAGAATTTTATGGCTTCTTCCAAATCGAACCGATCCTGATCGATGGCGAAATAATGTTTGCGGTCCATGTGGTATTGTGCGAGATATTCCTGCTCAGTTTGTCCGGGAGTTGGAATCATAATGGCAGACCGTCCCATTGCAGCTAAATCCATTAAAGTTGAGTAGCCCGATCGTGTCACGAGATATTTTGACCGATTGATGAGGTCTTCCAGTTCTGTGGCTGTTGCGTGGGAGCGAACCTCAATGTTTTCCAATTTTAAGTGTTGAGGTTGCTCAGCTTTGCCAATTACCATCACAGATTTTAGATTGGAAATCTCCAACTCGGTTTGCACGATGTGTTGAAAGAGCGTTCGCTGTGGTTCAGGGCCAGAAATGATGGCCAGTACCTCGATGTCAACTTTTTTAGGCTCTGACCGTGAAAAGCGGGTGAGCGGACCAATAAACCGGGCTCCTTTTGGTTTTTCATAGCGGTGACTCAAGTCGCCCGATAAGTTGGGTTCACCTTCATAATCCGGAATCCAGCACGTGTCAAACTTGCTAATAAAACGCCTGTTGAGTTTTTGAATAATCGACTCGGCAAAGGCGCTTTTAATCATCACCTGATGCGTGATGAAAACTGTTGGAACGAGGTTCGTGTGCAAACCAAAACGGTTGTCGCTAATCACGCCATCGATATTTTTTTCTTTGATGAGCTTTTCAAGAGCTTTACGTTCCTCACTGATCCCTTTTAATATTTTAGGCATCAGCTTGACCATGTGTATAGCCATGTTGCCGCCCGATGGATATGTGATTTGATAGCCGGGAAGATCAAAAAAATCCAAATCAGGAAATTCCTTTTCCAGAAGAGCTTTAGGGTGTTCTTCAGCAGCGATGGAAACTCTTACGTTTTTTTCGGTCAGAGCCCGAATTACCGGGATGCACCGCGTGGCGTGTCCTAAACCCCAATTCAACGGGGCTACTAATATGTGCGGTTCTTTTGCCACTTGTCAAAAATAGCGAACCCAATCAAATTGAGTCTGCTATTTTTGCGGCATTAATTGAAAGTTATGCCCGGAAAAAAGAAGTTGGCCCGCTTTGCTCAAATGAAGGAATTTCCCAATACCATTGAGCCGGCCCTCCATGAAATCAAAAATGAAGGTAAAGGAAATTTTAAAAGTCATCCCTTGAAAGGTAAGTGGCACGAGAAGGTTTTTGAGAATGAAAATCCACTCGTGTTGGAGCTGGGGTGTGGTAAAGGAGAATATTCGGTTGGGCTGGGCCGTAAATTCCCTGATAAAAATTTTCTCGGTGTCGATATTAAAGGAGCTCGCATTTGGAGAGGAGCGAAAACAGCGCTCGATGAAAATCTTAAAAATGTAGCTTTCCTCAGAACCCGAATTGATTTCATCGATTTGTTTTTTGAAAAGGGCGAAGTAGATGAAATATGGATCACTTTTCCCGATCCGCAACTCAAGGAGCGCAGAGAAAGAAAACGGTTAACGGGTAAAATGTTTACTGATCGTTACAGGAGGTTTTTGAAAAAGGGTGGATTGGTTCACCTCAAAACAGACAATACACCGCTTTACGAATACACGCTTGATCAGATAAAAGAACACGGGTTCAAGCTACTTTTTGAGACCAATGATCTTTACGGCAAAGGCATGGAGAATTTTGATGAGAGTGTACAGGAGGTATTGAGTATCAAAACGCACTATGAAGGCATTTTCAGCGAAAAAGGGTTTAAGATCAAGTACATTATCTTCCAGTTAGAAGAGTGAGTGATGTAAAAAAACATAGCGATTTTTTTGAATCTGTTTGGTTGACTGTTCGTGAAATTCCGCGAGGCAGAGTAACTTCTTACGGAGCAATAGCCAAATACCTTGGAGCTCCACGCAGCTCGCGAATGGTAGGTTATGCAATGAATGCATCACATTCTGCAAGTGTTGAGGTTCCGGCTCATCGGGTAGTGAACAGGAATGGGGTTCTTACTGGCAAACATCATTTCCCAGATTTACTGGAAATGGAACAAAAACTCGAAAGAGAAGGCGTGCGAGTTGAGGATGATAAAGTGGTGGAGTTTGAAAAGCTGTTCTGGGACCCGTTGATGGAGCTATCTATATGAATTATCTTCTTGCCTAAAATACTAGAATTTCAACTTCTTTAAAATCAGTCTAAATAACTGTTGAATAATCCTTAATTTTGTGATCTAATGTCACAAAAAAAGATGATTACAGAGGAACAGGTAAAGGAAGGGCTCTCCTATGTCGTAGAGCCGGATCTCAAGAAGAATTTGATAGAAGCGAATTTAGTTTCTGACATTAAGATTGATGGAAACAATGTGGCGTTTGTGCTCAGGGTGAACAATCCTGCTATGCACAACAGGAAGCGGATTGTAGATGCTTGTGAGCATTATTTGAAGCAGCACGTATCAGAAGATGTTGAACCACACATTGATGTGAAGCCACTGAGTGAAAAACCCAACGATCGTGAGCCGGAGCAGCGCAAGCACATGTCTAAAGTAAAACATGTTGTTGCAGTAGCTTCAGGCAAAGGAGGTGTTGGTAAATCAACAGTAACGGCAAATCTCGCAGCAGGATTAGTGAAAAAAGGCTACAAAGTGGGCTTGATCGATGCTGATATTTACGGTCCGTCAATGCCCATGATGTTTGATGTTGTTCACGAAAAGCCTGGCGTGGTTGATGTAGATGGCCGCAGGATGATGGCACCAGTTGAAAGTCCGTGGGGAGTAAAAATGATCTCAATCGGTTTTTTTGCTGATCCTGAGCAGGCAGTTGTTTGGCGCGGACCAATGGCTACAAAGGCTCTTCAGCAAATGTTCCAGGATGTTCACTGGGGCGATCTGGATTACATGTTGATCGATCTACCTCCCGGAACAGGAGATGTTCATTTGACACTTGTAAACGAAGCTCCATTGACAGGAGCAATAGTTGTGAGTACACCTCAGGCTGTTGCCCTCAGTGACGCTAAAAAAGGTGTTTCCATGTTCCAGTTAGAGAACATAAATGTACCAGTGCTTGGAATCGTGGAAAACATGAGCTATTTCGTTCCGGAAGATGCGCCAGAAAAACGTTACAATATCTTCGGTAAAGATGGAGCCAAGAATTTAGCTGAGGATCTGAACGTAAACCTTTTGGGTCAGATCCCGTTGGTACAAAGCATCCGTGAAGCGAGTGACGCTGGCCGACCAGCCGTTTTACAGGGCGATACTATTCAGGCCCGTGAGTTTATGAAATTAGCTGAGGAGGTTGAAAAAACGCTTCAGGAGAAGAAGATGTCTAAAGTATAAGACTATGGCAAACAAAGAAGATATATACGAAAGAACGATGAAGGCCATGGAGCAAATTCGCCCATTTCTCAAGGAAGATGGTGGCGATCTCTATTTGGCTGAAATCACTGATGACATGATTGCTAAAGTGGAGCTCAAAGGTACTTGTACAAACTGTTCAATGAACAGAATGACCTTTACCGAAGGGGTGAAAGACACGATCATGCGTCAGGTTCCTGAGGTCAAAGCTGTTGAGGCAGTCAACTTTGCACTCAACGAAAGTTAGTTCCTGGCCTGATAAACCTCATGTTTTCTGATTGTTGGCATCATTAATTTTGTCGCAAACAGGTTAGAATTTTTATGACTGAAGTAAAAGAAAAAAGAGAGCAAATAACAGTTCTTTTTGCCGGAGATTCCGGTGATGGGATGCAACTCACAGGTAACCAGTTTACCTCTACGCACGCTCTCTTTGGTAACGATATAAGTACATTTCCAAATTTTCCTGCCGAGATTCGTGCTCCGCAGGGTACGGTAAATGGAGTGTCCGGTTTTCAGGTGAAGTTCGGTAGCTCTCGAATATTTACACCGGGTGATGCTGCCGATGTTTTGGTAGCCATGAATGCTGCGGCTCTCAAGGCCAATATGCACAAACTCAAAAAGGGCGGAATCCTCATTGCCAATACTGCAGGGTTTGACAGCAAAAACCTCAAACTCGCACATTGCGAAAATGAAAACCCTTTAGAGAGCGAAAAGCTGGAAGATGTTCAGGTTTACGATGTTGACATCACCGAGCTCACAATGGCAGCCCTTGAAGATTCACCACTCACAAAAAAAGAAAAGCTGAGAACCAAAAACATGTTTGTCCTCGGCTTTCTCTTTTGGATGTTCAACCGCTCATTAAAATCTACTGAAGATTACATCACAGAAAAGTTTTCCAAACTACCCGATGTCATAGATGCTAACATTTCTGTACTCAAAGCCGGGTACAATTTTGGTGATACAAGTGAAGCTTTTACCTCTCGTTATCATGTTGAACCCGCTTCATTAGAACCGGGAACTTATCGCAGTATTATGGGAAATCAGGGCGTAGCAATCGGTTTGATAGCAGCGGCTAAAAAAGCCGGACTCGAAATGTTTTACGGTTCTTACCCCATTACTCCGGCAAGTGATATTTTGCACGAGCTGGCTAAGCATAAAAACTTTACGGTCAGAACCTTCCAGGCTGAGGACGAAATAGCGGCAGTAACGTCTGCAATAGGAGCTTCGTTTGGTGGTGCGCTGGGAGTAACGGCATCATCTGGTCCGGGAATAGCATTGAAAACTGAAGCTATTGGTTTAGCGATTATGCTAGAGTTGCCGCTTGTTGTTGTGAATGTTCAGCGTGGCGGACCCAGTACTGGACTCCCCACTAAAACTGAACAAGCCGATTTACTCCAGGCAGTTTACGGTAGAAATGGAGAAGCTCCAATCCCGGTTGTTGCTGCTCGTAGTCCTGAGGAGGCCTTTGAAGCAACTTACGAAGCCGTGCGTATTTCTGTGGAGCACATGACTCCGGTTATGCTGTTGAGTGATGGTTACATCGCGAATGGTGCTTCACCATGGAAATTTCCCGAGGCTTCTTGTCTAAAACCGATCAAGCCTCTATATGCTGAAAAAACGGAAGAAGAATACATGCCATATGCCCGCGATGAGAAACTCGTGAGAAAATGGGCGATTCCGGGAACTGAAGGCCTCGAACACCGAATTGGCGGACTGGAAAAAGAAGAACTGACCGGTAATGTAAGCTACGATCCTGATAACCACGAGAAGATGGTGAAGACGAGAGCTGAGAAAATCGAGAAAATTGCCGATTATATTCCGGAACAGGAGATCGACAATGGATCTGATAGTGGGAAAGTTCTTATCCTGAGCTGGGGATCGACTTACGGAGCTGTGAAAACAGCTATTGGAGATCTTTTGAAAGATGATTACGATGTGGGCCACGTACACTTGCGCTACTTAAACCCATTGCCGCGAAATCTAGGTGAGGTTCTGACCAAATTTGATAAGGTAATTGTACCTGAAATGAACGATGGCCAGCTTATTCATATTATTCAGTCGAAATACAACAAGCGTTGTATCCCGCTGAATAAGATTAAAGGGATTCCTTTTACATCAACGGAAATTGTAGAATCAGTCAAAGAAAGTTATGCGTGATGAGTGAAGTGAAGGAAAAGAAATACAAGGCGAAAGATTTTGCGAGTGATCAGGAAATTCGTTGGTGTCCCGGTTGTGGTGATTACGCTATTTTAAAACAGGTTCAGAGCGCTGTTGCGCAAACTGGTAAGCCTAAAGAGGAAATTGTTTTTATTTCTGGTATTGGCTGTTCATCTCGCTTTCCTTATTACATGAATACTTATGGCATGCACGGTATTCATGGGAGAGCTACATCAATTGCAAGTGGGTTGAAAATAGCAAAACCTGATTTAAGTGTATGGATAGTTACGGGAGATGGTGATAGCCTTTCAATAGGTGGGAATCATTTGATTCACCTTTTGCGCAGAAATATCGATACGAATATCTTGCTGTTTAATAATGAGATTTACGGTTTAACGAAAGGACAGTATTCCCCCACTACGCCTGAGGGAAGTCACACAAAATCAAGCCCAATGGGAGTGATCGATCATCCTTTTAATCCGATTTCTCTCGCTCTTGGAGCTGATGCCGGTTTTATAGCACGTACAGTGGATCGTGAACCGAGACACATGAAAGAGATTTTCCTTGAAGCTGACAAACACAAGGGTGCTTCTTTTGTAGAGATTTATCAAAATTGTCCGGTATTTAATGACGGAGCGTTTAACGCTTATACTGATAGGGGCCTGAAAGATGAAAACACACTTTTCATTGAAGCGGGCAAACCGATGACTTTCCACAAGGATAAGAAAGGAATTGTACTGGATGGATTGAAACCGAAGGTTGTGGATCTGACCAGTGGTGAAAACTCAGTTGATGATTGTCTTGTACATGATCCCTCAGATAGAACAGTAGCTTATATTTTGTCACAGTTTTTTGACAATGATAAATCTGCAGATTTACCTCGAGTATTTGGTGTGATTTACAGTGAAAACCGCGCAACTTATGAAGAGCAATTGAGCGATCAGGTTGAGTTGGCTATTGAAGAAAAAGGTGAAGGGGATTTGGATGCTTTAATCGCAGGTCCTAATACATGGTATCACCAGTAATTTACTTCATCAGTTCTTTTGGAATTTCGCAAACGGGAATAGGCTTCATTTTGTGAGTGTTTGCTTTGTGTCGTTCCAGGTAGATCTTCCAAATATTTTCTTGTCGGCTGTTTTCGAAAACGCTTTCATGTGGATTGTCTCCGTGCTTTTGTTGAACTTTCATTGCCCACTCTAGCTCATCGTAAGTGGCGCCAATCTGGTCTTCGTCAGTTCGGCCATCATCCCACAAACCATCAGTTGGGCGCGCTGTGAGGATTTCTTTGTCTACACCGAGGTGTTTCCCCAGTTCGTAAACTTCAGATTTCATCAAATCTGCAATAGGAGAGAGGTCAACACCGCCATCACCGTATTTGGTGAAAAAGCCCACGCCAAAATCCTCAACTTTATTTCCGGTTCCACAAACGAGAAGGGAATTGAGTTGCGCTACGGCATAGAGTGAAACCATTCGCATTCTGCTGCGGACATTGGATAGAGTGTGGAATTTCAAATCTGTGTGTGCGTTAATGTCCTGATTCTTCTCAAGCGCTCTCACAAACTCATCATAAGAAGGAGTCAGATCCATATCAATTGAGGAAACATTATCGTGTTTCTTTTTGAGCCACTCGATGTGTTTTTTTCCTCTCGAAACCTGGTCGTGTGCTTGATGAATAGGCATTTCCATGAGAATCACCTGTTTTTCAGTACGAGCACATAGTGAGCTCACAACTGCAGAATCAATTCCGCCCGATACTCCAACTACAAAGCCTTTTGCACCGGCCTGATCAACATAATTAAGTAACCAGGATTGAATATGATCAATGACCTTTTTCGCTTGCATCACTTAAAATGTAATTCCAATATTGAGTTTTACAAAATGTTGACGGTTTTTCAACTCCTGATCTTTGGAGAAAGCACCATTAGATTCTAAATCATAAGATCTACCATTTACAATATTGGTAAAACCATTGTGGTAGTGAAGACCGAGGACAATTCTGGTATTGCCGCTCAGTGTGCGTTCAATACCACCGCCAAAAACCAAATCAGCTCTAAAAAGGCTTACATCATCTTTGACATCAACATCTTTCAGTTCAGCGTTGCTGCCATTTTGATCAGTGTAATCGTAATCAGCTTCCGCTTTAATATTTACACCACCTTCTAAGCCAAACAAACCGTAATAGTAAGCGTACCCGATTTCATTGGTTTTGAGTTTAATAGCGAATGGGACGTCAACATATCGTAAACTGTAATTTGCTTCTGAAACACCTCTTGCTCTATCATCATCCTCTCCAAGATAATTTGGTCTTTCAGGATGACTGAACTTGCCGCCAATGTGACTGAGTTTAACACCTGTTGCGAGGTAATAATTTGGATTATTAAAAAGGACAAAGTCCATCGATAATCCATATTGTAGCCCCAATTTTACGCCTTCTCCTGAATAACCATCGTTATCAGGTGAAATCCAACCTAAGTTAGGTGAGAGGTTGAGGCCAAGTCTTGCAGTTTTCACATCTTCGTTACCCTGGGATGTTCCAATTAAAGTTGAAAACAAAAAAAAGGTAATCGCAGCAGAGTGCTTTACTACGTTGATTGGTTTCATAATTTTGTGCAATTAAATTCAGTTTATGAACAGGAGATTTACTTCCCGTCTGTGTTTAAAACACGTTGTCAAAGGTATATTTTTGGTATTGATTTTAACAGCCTGTAATGATAATCGTTGGGATGTTGAACTAGAACAACAATCAGAACCGATCGAATGGAAGCGTCTCGATCAGGACTTTTTTGCGATGAAAGGCCGCGACATTGAATCAGTTAATGATTCTCTAAGTGCTGAATACGGGGAGATTTACATGCGTTATCTCTGGAATATTCTGGGTTTAGGTCATCCAAAGGACCCGGCAATAGCTTTACCCATTGACGACTATTTACACGATAAATACATTCAAAAACTCAATAAAGCTATTCAGGATAAATTTTCTTCGGTAAACCCTTATCACAAAAAAATATCAAAAGCGTACAGCTATTACCATCATCATTTTCCTGATAAATACATCCCAAATGTCGTTTCTTTTGTGGGCGGGTTTAAAAATAGAATTGTGGTTACTGACTCAACACTTGGAGTTGGATTGGATATGTATCTCGGATCTGACCATGAAATTTATGGAAAAGTTCCCATATCCAGGTATCGTGTTGAAACAGCTAATGTTGAGTATTTGCCTTATGACGCTCTTAGAGGATGGATACACAGTAATTTTGGAGACCCCAAAAAACAGAATAATATACTCTCCAAAATGATTGAGTACGGAAAAGGGCTTGTCGTGATGGATGCTGTTTTTCCAAAAGCGCCAGACCATTTGAAAATTGGCTATACGAAAGAACAATTGCAGTGGTGTGAAAATAGTGAGTTTTCAATTTGGGGTAAAATGATGGATCAAAATGTGCTCTACAGTAATGAAAAAGAAGCGGTCAGAACCTACCTCTCAGAAGGGCCATTTACTCCCGGAATGCCACGTGAGTCTCCCGGGAGAGTTGGTTATTGGGTAGGCTGGCAAATTGCGAGATCGTTTATTGACGAACATCCTGATATGACGTTAAAAGAGTTTATGAAACTCGACAACTATCAAATGATATTACAGAAATCTAAATATAAACCGAAGAAGTAATGGGAAAGAAAAGTGAGATTAAATTCAATATAGAGTTAGACGAAAACAACGTTCCGGAAAATATAACCTGGGAGGCCCAGGATACCGATGAAAAAGGAAATTGTGATGCTACCATGTTATCGATGTGGGACTCAAACGAGCAAAATACGATGCGCGTTGACTTGTGGACAAAGGATATGACTGTAGATGACATGAAGCTTTTTGTCTATCAATCTATCTTAACAATGAGCGATGCTTTTGCTCGCGCAACAGGTGAGAATAATCACGCTGATGAATTGCGTCAGTTTGCACAGGATTGGGGAATGAAAATGGAGATAATTAAACCCAGCGAAAATTAGCCGTTTGCCAGGTCAGTATTGATGTGGTCAATGTAATTCAAAATTTCATCTCGGCCGTGTTGACTCACGGCTGAGGTGGTAAAGCTATCAGGCAAAAATTCCCAAGTCTCAAGCATTTTATTGCGATAAGCGTTGAGGTTTTTGCGCAAAGCACTGCTGTCTATCTTGTCGATCTTTGTGAAAACCATCACAAACGGAATTTGCTTTATCCCGAGCCACTGCATAAAATCTAAATCCGCTTTCATGGGCTCATGGCGTGCATCGAGCAGTACAAATGTCGCAATCAGCGATTTGCGCTTTTCCAAATAATTGTAAATCATGCGCTTAAACTCGTTCCGCATCTTTTTGGAAACTTTCGCATAACCGTATCCGGGCAAATCGACTAAATTCCAGGCTTCATTGATTTCAAAGTGATTGATCAATTGTGTTTTGCCCGGACTGGCTGATGTTTTTGCCAGGTTTTTTTGCTCAGTGAGCAAGTTGATCAAAGAAGACTTCCCAACATTTGAACGGCCAATAAAAGCGTATTCCGGAAGTGACTCTGGAGGTGCGTCCTCCAGTCCTTTGCTACTCTTGATGAATTGTGCCTTTTTAATCAGCATCACCAAAAGTCTTATCGAGCCATTTTTGTAGAATTTTGTTGAATTCTTTTGGATGCTCCATCATTGGTGCGTGGCCGCATTCGTCAATCCAAAAAAGATCTGCCTGAGGTAATTTATCCTGAAACTCTTGCGCAACTTCAGGCGGAGTAATTGTATCGTTTTTTCCCCAAATCAAACATGACGGAACATCCATTTTATGAAGATCATTCGCCATATTGTGACGAATAGCTGATTTCGCAAGCGAAAGAATGCGAATTAGTCGATTTTTATCATTCACAATATCAAAACATTCATCTACCAATTCATCAGTAGCGTGTTTTGGATCGTAAAAAGTAACTTCAACCTTTTTCTTAATGTATTCCTTGTCACCTTTTCTGGGGAAACTGCCACCCATCGCGTTTTCGTAAAGTCCTGATGATCCGGTTAAAATCATAGATCTAACCCGCTCAGGATGTTTTGTCATGTAAACAAGAGCTACGTGACCACCCAGTGAATTACCCAGTAAGTTCACTTTGTCATAACCCTTATGCTCAATAAACTTATGAATGAATTTACTGAGGCTCTTAACATTCGTGTTAATAATGGGTAAAGTGTAAAGAGGCATCATGGGTATAACCACCTTGTACTTTTCGCTAAAGTGATTAATCACATCTTCAAAATTGCTCAAAGCCCCAAACAATCCATGTAATAAGATGATTACAGGGCCCTCCCCTTTTTCTACGTATTCGAATTCGCCTTCGCGGATTAATTGATCTTCCATTTATTCGATTCTCGCGTTTCTAAACGGATTACGAAATTAAACATTATTCATTAATCCGTTGCAGAAAGCCCTTTTCGTTTCAACAAATATGTGTTGACACATAATCGACTTTACCACTTATTGCCACCTCAATAATTATCCCTTTGTAATTACGGTCAGATCCGCAATTCAGCCAACTGTCGTTTGCTGTTGAAAACCCTCGTTTAGCCAAAAGTTTTCAACAAAGTGGTAAGAAGTGGTAGAAAGTGGTAAATTTTCAATACTTTTACGTTCTGAAAAGACGGTAGTAGATACATGGCTAATTTCATCGGAGAATATCATTGCAAAGTAGACACCAAAGGGCGGTTCATGATGCCTTCGGGGTTGAAGAAACAGCTTGATCCTGCAGCTCAGGAGAAGTTTGTGATCAACCGTGGTTTTGAAGGGTGTCTCGTGCTGTATCCGATGAACGAATGGGAGAAGGAAACGCAGAAGTTTGAAAAGCTGAACCTGTTTGTTGCGAAGAATCGCAAGTTCTACCGTCAGTTTCACAACGGGGCTACTCAGCTTTTACTCGATGGAACGGGGAGGCTGTTGTTGCCGCGTACGCTTGCTAAATCGGCAGAGATATCAAAAGAAATAGTGCTGTTTGCTTACGCTAATAGAATTGAAGTGTGGGCAAAAGACCGTTACGAAGAAGTGATGGAAGAAGATGTAGATGATTTTGCTTCACTCGCTGAGGATGTGATGGGTGAACTCCATGATAAAACTGACGATTGATGTATCACGATCCGGTTTTGTTGAGTGAAGCGATTGAAGGGTTGAATATTGACCCTTCAGGTGTTTATGTCGATGTCACCTTTGGTGGTGGCGGACACAGTAAAACGATCCTTGAAAAGTTGGGTGATAGCGGTAGGCTGATCGCTTTTGATCAGGATGAGGATGCGGTTAAAAACCAATTTAATGATGAACGATTCCAGTTGGTTGAAGCGAACTTCAGGTTTTTAAAGAATTACCTGAGGATGCATGGAGCTCTTCCTGTTGATGGTGTTTTGGCTGATCTCGGTGTTTCATCGCATCAGTTTGATACTGGTGAAAGAGGTTTTTCAACCCGGTTCGATGGTCCGCTCGATATGAGGATGGATCAATCGGTGAAGAAAACAGCTGCTCAGATTGTGGCTGAGTATGATGAGGAAGCCCTGGAGCGAATATTTAAGTTCTATGGAGAGTTGAGGAAAGCGAAGCTAATTGCTCGTGAACTCGTGAGTGTTCGTGAAACGGAGTCGATCGATACGGTTGAAAAACTGAAGTCGGCTGTGGAGCGGTTCGGACCAAAAAATAAGATGGCTCAATTCTTTGCTCAGGTTTTTCAGGCCTTGCGAATTGAGGTGAATGATGAGCTGAAGGCTTTGGAAGAGTTACTGGTTCAGTCCGTGGATGTGCTGGAAGAAGGTGGTCGGTTAGTGGTTATCTCGTATCACTCGCTCGAAGATCGGCTGGTGAAGAATTTCTTGAAAACCGGAAATTTTTCAGGAAAACCAGAAAAGGATTTTTACGGAAACCTGATAAGACCGCTAAAACCTGTGAAGAATAAAGTTACGGTTCCGACCGAAGAAGAAGTAAAAAGAAACCCCAGGGCAAGAAGCGCAAAAATGAGGGTTGCGATTAAAAATGGCTGAAGAAAAAGAACAACAAAAAAACAGGCGAAAAGTGATGCAGCCGGTGAAAGATCTGGTGAGCGGAAACTTTTTGGCTAAAGATGCAGTGGTGAAGAATCTTCCCTACATGCTCTTTTTGGGTTTTTTGGCTTTGCTCTACATCGCAAACGGCTACATGGCTGAAGGAACTGTGAGAGATATTAATAAGGTGACAAATGAATTGAAGGAGTTGCGGAGTGAGTACATCACAACAAAGAGTGATTTGATGTACACGACTAAGCAAAGTGAGTTGATAAAGATTATTGAGAAAAGAGGTTTGGGACTTGAAGAATCTTACCAACCGCCCAGAAAAATTGTAGTGACTGAAGAAGAAAAAGAAGCTATAGGAATAGATGAGTGAACCAAAAAAACATAGCAAGATGATGCGCGTGTATCTCCTGTATTTTTTACTGGGGGTTTTTGCTTTTGCTATCGTTTTTAAAACTGTGCAAATTATGTATGTGCAGGGTGATCAATGGCGACAGAAAGCAGAGAATCTCACTGTGAAATACAGGACAATTGATGCAGTGCGTGGTAATATCTATGATTACAACTCAAGGTTGCTCGCAACGTCTGTTCC
Organism: Salibacter sp.; assembly: GCF_031581065.1. Taxonomy (NCBI): domain Bacteria; kingdom Pseudomonadati; phylum Bacteroidota; class Flavobacteriia; order Flavobacteriales; family Salibacteraceae; genus Salibacter; species Salibacter sp. Next base: position 13,516 of record NZ_JAVLBN010000017.1, on the reverse strand, counting down.
GATTTACGAAGTGCGCTTTGATCCAAATGCTGATGCGCTTAGTGATGAATTATTCAACAGTAAAGTTGATTCACTCGCAAGATCTCTTTCAAACCTATTCAGAGATAAAACTCCTTTTCAATACAAGCGTGAACTTGTAAACGCCCGGAATCAGGGGGAGCGATTCCATCTTATCAAACGGAATGTCAAGTACAATGACCTAAAAGCGATGAGAAATTTTCCGCTTTTTAGGAGAGGCAGGTATAAAGGTGGGTTTATTTATGTGCAACAGAATAAGCGTCAAAAGCCATTCAGGTTATTGGCAGCTCGTACAATTGGATATGATCGTGAAGGTCTTGAGTCTGTTGGTTTAGAAGGAGCGTACCACGATGTGCTTCATGGGAATAGCGGAAAGCGCCTCATGAAAAAAATTGCAGGTGGCGTTTGGATGCCGGTAAATGACGAAAATGAAATTGAACCTGAAGACGGGGCTGACTTGTACAGTACAATTGATGTCAATATTCAGGATGTTGCGGAGTACGCTCTCATGAAGCAGCTCAAAAAACACGATGCTGATCATGGCTGTGTGGTTCTGATGGAAGTGAATACCGGAGAGATTAGGGCTATCGCAAACCTTCAAAAAGGATCTGATAATCAATATTACGAGAGTTACAATTTCGCGGTCGGATCCAGTACGGAGCCGGGATCTACCATGAAGCTGGCTTCATACATGGCTGCGATGGAGGATGGGTTTATCGATCTCGATCACAAAATTGAAACTGGCAACGGGAAACACCTCTTTTATGATACACCAATGTACGATTCCAAAGAAGGAGGTTATGGTGAAATTACGGTGAAAAGGGCATTTGCTGTTTCATCAAATATAGCCATCGCCAGGATCATCAACAAATACTACAAGTCTAATCCGCAAGGATTTGTCGATCGGCTCAAAGATTTTCGACTCGATGAACCAACCGGAATTGAAATTGCCGGTGAAGGTGTGCCTTATATTAAGGATGCAGATGATGAAACATGGAGTGGCATTACGCTGCCATGGATGAGTCACGGTTACGAACTCCAGTTGACTCCACTTCAAATTTTGACTTTCTACAATGCTGTTGCAAATGATGGTAAAATGATGAAGCCGTCTTTTGTGCATTCTATTCAAAAACACGGTAGAACTGTAAAAGACTTTGAGCCGGTAGTTTTAAAAGATCAAATCGCTTCAAAAGGCACAATCAAAAGAGCTCAGGAAATGCTGGAAGAAGTTGTGCTAGATGGAACGGCAACAAACCTCCGCGGAGCTGATTACAGAATTGCCGGAAAAACAGGGACAGCTCAAATAGCGAGGGAGAAGTTCGGTTATGATGATGTGAGTTATCAGGCTTCATTTTGTGGTTACTTCCCGGCAGATAAGCCGAAATATTCCTGTATGGTAGTCGTGAACGCGCCTTCTAAAAATGTTTACTACGGAAACCTGGTAGCCGGTCCAATTTTCAAGGAAATTGCCGATAAAGTTTATTCGACAAGTATTGATATTCACGATGAATTACAACCGCTCCAGGTAGCAGAGCGACCAAAAATTCCTGTTTCAAAAAACGGAGATGTCGATAAATTGAAAACTGTTTTCGACAGGGTTGATGTGAAATACCACTTGAATGATGATAAAGCTGAATGGGTTTTTACTCAAACAGGAAATGATTCGGTGAATATTCATGAACGAAAAGTTACGCCAAACTTAGTTCCAAATGTTCGCGGAATGGCGGTACAGGATGCTGTTTACTTACTCGAAAACATGGGGCTTCATGTGGAAGTTGCTGGTCGGGGAGTTGTAAAGCAGCAATCACTCAGAGCCGGTTCGCGCATTCAAAAAGGCAAAAAAATAAAGTTGGAGTTGACGTGAAGTTATTGAAAGACATATTGTACAAAGCCCGAATTGAGGAAGTTGTTGGCTCGACAAACGTAGCGATAGAAAACATCGTTTTCGATTCTCGCGAAGCGGTTGAGTTTTCAGTCTTTGTGGCTGTTCGTGGTACTCAGGTAGATGGTCACAACTTCATCGATAAAGCGATTGAAAATGGATCAATGGCTGTTGTTTGTGAAGAATTACCGTCAGAACCGGTTGAAAATATCACTTACGTAAGAGTGAAAGATAGTGCCGAGGCGCTGGCTTATATGGCTTCAAACTTCTACGATCACCCTTCAAAGAAACTCAAACTTGTAGCTGTAACCGGTACTAATGGAAAGACATCAGTCGTAACGCTTTTACACCAATTGTTTACCGATCTCGGGAAAAAGAGCGGTTTGCTCTCTACGGTTGTCAACAAGATTGGAATAAAAGAGATTGAAGCCTCACTCACAACACCGGATACGGTTCAAATCAATCAGCTTTTACAGCAGATGGTTGACGAAGGTTGTGAATATGCCTTTATGGAGGCGAGTTCGCATGCTATTGTGCAACATCGCACAACAGGTCTGGATTTTGACGTAGCTATATTTACCAATATATCGCGCGATCATCTCGATTATCACGGATCATTCAACAACTACATAGCTGCTAAAAAAATGTTGTTTGATAATCTCCCTCAGCATGCACACGCTCTCATCAATAATGATGATCGCCACGCTGAGGTTATGGTTCAGAACACAAAAGCGAAAGTGGAAACTTTTGCTCTCAAATCTCTGGCAAACTTCAAGGCTAAGATACTGGAGAATCAGTTGACAGGTTTGCAACTCATCCTCGATGAGAAAGAACTCTATACGAAGTTGGTAGGTAGATTCAACGCTTACAACCTGTTAGCGGTTTATGGAACCGGGATGACACTGGGAATTGATCAACTCGAACTGATGACAGCAATTTCATCACTCAATCCGGTTGACGGAAGATTTCAGCATATTCAGTCACCCAATGGTGTAACTGGAATTGTCGATTACGCTCACACTCCTGATGCACTCGAAAATGTACTCAGTACAGTTCAGGGAATTAGAGGAGGAAATGAATCTGTGATTGTAGTTGTTGGCTGCGGTGGCGACCGCGATGCAGGGAAAAGGCCTGAGATGGCTCAAATAGCAGCCAGGTATGGAGACAGGGTTTTGTTGACATCTGACAATCCCAGAACTGAAGATCCGGATGCGATTATCGAAGATATGAAGAAAGGCCTCGACCCGGTTGGTTTGAAAAAGGCTCTGACCATTACCAGCAGGGAAGAAGCGATTAAAACGGCTTGTGCTCTGTCACAGCCGGGAGATATTATTCTCATTGCCGGAAAAGGACATGAGACTTACCAGGAAGTGAATGGCGTGAGGCACCATTTTGATGACCTCGAAGTGTTGAACGAACAATTTAACGAACTCAAGTAATGTTGTACTATCTGTTCGAATATTTAAATCAGCTCGACTTGCCCGGTGCAGGTGTATTCCGGTACATCTCATTCAGAGCCGCAATGGCAGTCATTACCTCGCTCATCATTTCAATGGTGTTTGGGAAGAGCATTATTCGTTTACTCCAGCGCCAGCAAGTTGGTGAAACAGTTCGTGACCTGGGGCTGAAAGGTCAAATCGAAAAGCAGGGAACCCCAACAATGGGCGGACTCATGATTTTGGCCTCAATCATTATCCCAACATTGCTTTTTGCGCGATTGGATAACATTTACATTCTGTTGCTTTTAGTGTCAACTGTTTGGTTGGGAGCTATCGGCTTTATCGATGATTACATCAAGGTTTTCAAAAAGAATAAGGAAGGCCTTCAGGGAAAATTCAAAATCGTTGGTCAGGTTGGAATCGGAATCATTGCAGGAGCTGTTCTCTATTTCCACGATGATGTGGTAATCAAAGAAAAAGTAGAGCAGGAGGTTGTGGCTGAAGCTCAGCAGGGATCTGACCAAAATAAAAGTAAAGATACTTTTACGTGGGAGGAACACCGTTCAACCAAAACGACAATTCCTTTTATCAAAGACAACGAGTTCGATTACGGCTGGTTTTTGACATGGCTGGGAGATAACTACAAGGATTACGTTTGGCTGCTCTACATTCCGGTTGTGATCATAGTCGTTACGGCTGTTTCAAACGGAGCTAACATGACTGATGGAATTGATGGTCTCGCTGCAGGGACGAGCGGGATTATTGGTCTCGGACTCGGGATTTTCGCTTTTGTATCGGGTAACTACATTTTTGCCGATTATCTCAACATCATGTACATCCCTGAATCAGGGGAGATGGTGATTTTCATTGGAGCTTTCATCGGTGCCTGTATTGGGTTTTTGTGGTACAACTCGCATCCTGCCCAGGTTTTTATGGGCGATACAGGTTCGCTCGCGCTTGGCGGAATCATAGCTGTTGTGGCGCTCGCTATTCGCAAGGAATTGATTTTACCAATGCTCTGCGGAGTGTTTTTAGTAGAGAATTTATCGGTAATGCTCCAGGTGAGCTATTTCAAATACACGAAAAAGAAATACGGTGAGGGAAGGCGGATTTTTAAAATGTCGCCCATTCATCACCATTACCAAAAGCTGGGAATGCACGAATCCAAGATTGTGACAAGATTTTGGATTGTGGGCATCATACTGGCTGTTTTGAGTATTGTAACGCTCAAATTGAGATAGATGAAGCGCATTGTAGTACTTGGAGGAGGAGAGAGCGGAGTTGGTGCTGCACTGCTGGCAAAAGAAAAAGGATTTGAGGTTTTTCTCAGCGATGCGGGGAACCTCAAGCAAAATAAGAAAGACGTTCTTTCACATGCTGATATTCCATTTGAAGAAGGTGGTCACACTGAGGATAGAGTATTGATCGCTGATGAAGTGGTGAAAAGTCCGGGAATTCCCGATACTGCGCCACTCATCCGCAAGCTCGATACTTTAAGGATACCGGTGATTGACGAACTCGAGTTTGCAGCTCGCTTTACCAAAGGAAAGCTACTGGCAGTAACAGGCACAAATGGCAAAACGACAACAGTCAAGCTGTTTTACCACATTCTGCAAAAAGCGAATTTGGATGTTGGTTTGGCAGGTAATGTCGGTCAGAGCCTGGCCCGCCAACTTCTAAAAGGTGATCGCGATTACTGGGTGCTCGAAGTGAGTTCCTTTCAGCTCGATCGCATTTACGAAACACGGTTTCATGTTGCGATTTTGCTGAACATCACACCAGATCACCTCGATCGCTACAATTATGAGTTTGCCCGATATGTCGATTCAAAATTCAGAATCACAAGAAGTCAAACCGAAGAAGATCACTTCATCTACTCAGTCGATAGCAAAGCTGTAGTTGACGAGCTTCAAAATCGCGATCTTAAAGCGAAACAATACAGCTTTTCAGCAATGGGATATCAGGAAGGATTGAACGCCTGGTTAGAAAACGAAAATTTAATAATCAATATAAACGGGGAATTAGAAATGTCAATACAAGAATTAGCACTTCAGGGAAAGCATAACGCGAGCAACGGAATGGCTAGCGGAATTGCTTCAAGGATCTTAGAGATCCGCAAAGAAATCATTCGCGACAGCTTGAGTGATTTCCAAAATGTTGAACACCGTCTCGAACACGTGACAACAGTTTCAGGAGTTGAGTACATCAACGACTCAAAAGCCACGAACATCAATTCAACGTGGTATGCTCTTGAATCTATGCAGTCACAAACTGTTTGGATTGTAGGCGGAGTTGATAAAGGAAATGACTACTCAGAACTTCTCGACCTCGTGAAAGATCGTGTGAAAGCGATTATCGCACTCGGTAAAGACAACAGCCGAATTCACGCAGCATTTGACAATGTTGTACCGGTTATTCACGATGTTACTGAAATGCGTGACGCAGTTGGACTCGCTTATCGTGAGTCTCGCAAAGGAGAAGCAGTTTTGTTGTCACCGGCATGTGCCAGCTTTGATTTGTTCGAGAGTTACGAAGATCGCGGAAACCAATTTAAAGAATACGTGAGAGCACTTTAATGACGCGCTTATTCAAACATATTGGCGGAGATCGGGTCATCTGGATGATCGTGGTGTTTATGGCGCTTGCATCAGTTTTGCTGGTGTACAGTTCCATCGTAACACTCGCGTATAAATACCAGGACGGAAACACATTTTATTACATCCTGAAACACGGGTTGTTTATTATTTCCGGTTTCCTGTTCATCTACCTGATTCACAAAGTGCACTATCGCTATTTATCGCGCTTTGCGCAGCTTTTGTTTTGGATAAGCATTCCGTTATTGATCCTCACACTTCTTCTCGGTCAGAACCTCAATAATGCGAGTCGTTGGCTTGTTATTCCGGTGATCAACCAGTCTTTTCAAACGTCAGATTTAGCGAAGCTGGCTCTGATCATGTTTACCGCGCGAACGTTAGCAGTAAAGAAAGACGACCTCAAAGATTTTACGAAAGGTTTTCTTCCAATTATTTTACCGGCAATTGTGATTTGCGGATTGATATTACCCGCAAACTTCAGTACAGCAGCCGTTTTGTTTACATCTGTTTTGATGCTGATGTTTATGGCCGGCTCAAGATTGAGACACATGTTGCTTATCATTCCGGCCGGAGGATTAGCACTTTTACTCGTCTTTGCCGTTGCAAAAATTCAACCTGATCTATTTCCCCGTGCAGAAACATGGATCAACAGGGTAGAACGTTTTGCATCAGATAAAGAAGAAGATCCAAATGGAAATTACCAAATTGAACAGGCTAAAATAGCCATAGCAACGGGTGGATTTTTCGGGAAAGGTCCCGGAAACTCCACCCAACGTAACTTTTTACCACATCCATATTCTGATTTCATTTACGCAATTGTACTGGAGGAATACGGACTGCTGGGAGGCTTGTTCATCTTGATGTTCTACCTCATTTTGCTCTACAGGGCAGTGAGGATTGTACAGGCAGTGCCGCATTCCTTTGGCGCTTATCTGGTCCTGGGGCTCAGTTTTAGTCTCGTTTTCCAGGGGCTCGTGAATATGGCCGTAAATGTAAATCTCTTGCCGGTAACCGGTCAGCCGTTGCCACTCGTGTCAATGGGAGGAACGAGCTTGTGGTTTACCTGTATTTCGCTCGGAATCATTTTGAGCGTTAGCCGTGCAGTTGAAGTAGGCGCTACTGAAGAAAATTATAAAGAAGACGAATCCAAAAATGAACCTGTAAACAAACCCATTGCTGATGCCGCAAATTAAAGTGATCATAAGTGGTGGAGGTACGGGCGGACACATCTTCCCGGCTATAGCAATTGCTGATGCAGTCAGGAAAAAACGCCCTGATGCGCAGTTCCTTTTTGTAGGTGCAAAAGGCAAGATGGAAATGGAAAAAGTTCCGGCAGCAGGTTATAAAATTGAAGGCCTTTGGATTAGTGGGTTACAACGAAGTCTAACACTGAAAAATTTAGCGTTTCCATTTAAGTTGATCAGCAGTAGCATTAAAGCAAAAAAACTGGTTAAAGAATTTAATCCAAATGTAGCGGTCGGAACCGGAGGTTATGCCAGCGGTCCGACTCTTAGAGCAGCTATGAAACGTGATGTTCCGGCATTGCTGCAGGAGCAAAATTCGCTTCCGGGAATAACTAACAGAATTCTAAGTCGAAAGGCGAGTAAAGTTTGTGTCGCTTATCCTGGAATGGAAGAATACTTTCCGCAAGATAAAATTGTATTGTCTGGAAACCCGGTTCGGAGTAGTGTGATACAAATTGAAGGAAAAAAAGAAAGAGGATTTGAGCGTTTTGGATTAAAACCGGATAAAAAAACATTGCTCGTTGTGGGCGGTAGTCTCGGGTCGAGATCAGTTAATAACGCTTTAATTGATGGGCTCGATGAAATAGCTAAATCAGATTATCAGTTGATTTGGCAAACCGGTAAGTTGACCCATGAACAAGTGAAAAGTGCCGTTGAAAAAAGCGGGGCACAAAACATAAAAGTGTGTGAATTTATCAGTGAAATGGATCTCGCTTATGCAGCGGCTGATTTAATTGTGAGCAGAGCGGGAGCTATTGCCGTGAGTGAAATATCACTGGTTCAAAAACCGGTAGTTTTAGTTCCTTTTCCTTATGCTGCTGAAGATCATCAGGCTAAAAATGCAATGGCATTAGTCAACCGAAATGCTGCCTTGATGATTCGTGATAAAGACTTAGGAGATGAATTGATTTCAACCATCTCAACTACGATATCAGACGATAAAAAACTCGAAAACTTATCTCGAAATATAGCGGGGCTTGCCGTGCATGACTCTGCAGATATCATTGCAAACGAAGTAATAAAACTGGCAGAAAAGTGAATCTCGAAGAAGCGAAACATATCTATTTTTTAGGCATAGGCGGTATTGGAATGAGCGCACTTGCCAGGTATTTTCATGCCAGAGGAGTGAGAATAAGCGGCTACGATAGAGTGAAGTCGGCTCTGACCGAAAACCTCGAAAAGCAGGGAATGGAGATTCACTACAAGGATAATCCGCAAAAAATTCCTCAAGATGCTGACCTGATCATTTACACGCCTGCAATTCCTTCAGATTTAGGAGAATGGAAAGCTGCGCTATCATCTGGCGTGTTGATGTACAAACGTTCTCAGGTTCTCGGTGAAATTACTAAGCTGGAGCGTACAATTGGCGTTGCCGGAACTCACGGAAAAACAACGACATCAGCCATTTTAACGCACTTGATGCATTATGCTACAGGGAAAGTAAATGGGTTTGTTGGCGGAATCATGAATAATTACAAAACGAATTTCATTCAGAGCAAAGACGCTAACTACACTGTCATTGAGGCTGATGAGTATGATCGCTCGTTCCTCCAGCTGCATCCTTATGCCGGAATAATTACAAGCGTAGATGCTGATCATCTCGATATTTACGAGAGTGAAAAGGGCTTCATTGAAGGATTTGAAAGTTTCGCGAAGTTGGTTTCCGGATTTCTGGTGATCCACAATGACGCAGAGGAAAAATTAGAACTCAATGGAACTCACTACACTTATGGGCTGGAAGAAGGAGCTGATATTATGGCAGTGAATATCGGTCAGAACCAGGGCGTTACTTCGTTTGACCTCGACTTTAAAGGTGCACTTCATGAAGGGTTTAAGGTAACGCTTCCCGGTCGGCACAATCTTGAAAATGTTGTAGCCGCTTTAGGAGTTTGTGTTCAGCTTGGGTTAAATATAGATTTACTTCGTCAGGGTCTTCAAACTTTTGAAGGAGTTTACAGGCGATTTGAGTACAAGCTAAAAAACGATACAATATTCATTGATGACTATGCTCATCATCCCAATGAGATAAGTTCATTGATATCAGCCGTTAAAGAAGCACATCCAAATAAGAAAATTACAGCTGTTTTTCAGCCACACCTTTATTCTCGAACGAGAGATTATATGAAGGATTTTGGCAAGGCTTTATCGAGTTGTGAAACAGTTTATCTCTTGCCAATTTACCCAGCAAGAGAACGACCCATCCCGGGAGTTGATAGCAAAAAACTTGCTATGGAAATCAATGCTGATAAAGTAGAGGTTCTGACCAAAAAAGGAGTAGTTAAAAGAATTGGAGAAGAAAAACCTGAATTGTTAGTGACAATTGGTGCCGGAGATATCAGCAAACTTGTTGAACCTTTAAAAGAGGAGTTAACCCGATGAAGCGTGTGTTGAACATAGCAGGTTGGGTACTCTCGGTTGTCGGTTTGATAGTCGTGCTCGGATTTACAGAGAGTGAATTGGCATCTAAAAAGTATTCAGATTTACGAGTAAATATCCACACTGATGAAGGAAACTTTTTTGTGAGTACCTCAGAAGTTGAGCAAGCTGTGAAAAATATGGGATATGCTACCGGAGCTCAATCTGTGCGCAGTATTAACATAACATCGTTAGAAGAATTTTTTGATCGCTATCCGTCTGTAAAGAAATCTCAAGTATATTCCACGATCAATGGGGAACTTATGGTTGAAATTGAACAGCGAAACCCTATAGTTCGTGTTTACACTGGGAATGAGAGCTTTTATATAGATGATGAAGGTGCTTTAATGCCCCTTTCGGGTAATTACACAGCTCATGTTCCGGTGGCAAACGGGAATATTCGTGTTCCATTTAACCTCAGTTATCAGCGAAATTACGCTGACACCTCAGGGAAGAAACTGAACAGTGAAAAGTTGAAATTGCACGAATTGTATCGTTTGGTTTCAACGATTAGAGAAGATGAATTGTGGAACGCACAATTCAATCAGGTTTATGTAAATGAAAACAATGACTACGAGTTGATACCGCGAGTGGGCAACCATAGGATTATTCTCGGTGATGCTCAGGATTTGAAAGAAAAACTGAATAAACTGAAAGTATTCTACTACGATGGTTTGAATAAAACCGGCTGGAACGAATACGATGTAATAAATTTAAAATACCACAACCAGGTAGTTTGTACAAAAAATTAGCTTATGGATCAGCAAGATGAAATAATAGTTGGCCTCGATATTGGGACTACCAAGATAGCAGCATTGGTAGGTCGCAAGAATGAGCACGGCAAACTCGAAATATTGGGAATGGGTAAAACCGAAAGCATCGGAGTAAATCGCGGTGTGGTTACTCATATATCACCCACTGTTGATGCAATTACGAAAGCTGTTGAAGAAGCTGAAGAGAAATCTGGCGTCAAGATCAATGTTGTCAATGTTGGTATTGCAGGTCAGCACATCAGAAGCTTACAACATCGTGGAGTAAAGATGAGAAGTTCTTATGAGGACGAGATCACACAAGCTGATATTGATGATCTCATCAACGATATGTACAAGCTCGTTATGCTCCCGGGTGAACGCATTATTGATGTGCTACCACAGGAGTTTACTGTCGATAACGAACAGGGAATTCAGGATCCAATAGGTATGTCGGGTGGCAGACTTGAAGCTAATTTCCACATCATAACCGGTGAAATTGCTGCAGCAAAGAATATTTACAAGTGTGTTACTAAAGCCGGATTAGAAGTAGCGAATTTAATTCTTGAACCACTCGCTTCATCAGATGCTGTTTTGAGTTCTGAAGAAAAAGAAGCCGGTGTTGTTTTAGTTGATATTGGTGGTGGTACTACTGATGTCGCTATTTTCAAAGAAGGAATTATCAGGCACACTGCTGTGATTCCATTCGGTGGAAACATTATCACTGAGGACATCAAAGAAGGATGCACGATTATCAAGAAACAAGCAGAGCAATTGAAAATTAAATTCGGCTCAGCTTTAGCTGATCACACATCAGCTCACGAGATCGTAGCCATTCCGGGTTTGAGAGGAAGAGAGCCAAAAGAGATTTCTGTTCAGAACCTGGCTCACATCATTCAGGCCAGAATGGAAGAAATCATCGAGCAGATTTATTACGAGATTAAGAACAGCGGATTTGAGAATAAGCTCATTGCCGGAATCGTCATAACCGGTGGCGGAGCGCAGATGAAACATATCTCTCAGCTGTTTGAATTCATGACCGGAATGGATACTCGAATTGGCTATCCTACAGAGCATCTCGTAAAAGGATCTGACGAAGTTACGAGTCCAGGCTTTTCAACTGGTGCCGGTTTAATCCTAAAAGGTTACGAGCGACTCGAAAAAACGAATCAGCCAGAGAGCGAACAAGAAACGGAAGAGAAATCCGATGAGCAGCCTAAAATGAAAAGAGGCATGTCGGGATTCTTCAACATTATAAAAGAAAAAAGCCGCGAATTTTTTGATGACGGCAATGTTTAATTGATTGAAAAAACTCGAGCTTATGGAATTTGATTTGCCAAAAAATGCACCGTCTATCATCAAGGTGCTCGGTATTGGTGGCGGAGGAAGCAACGCTGTCAATCACATGTATAAACAAGGAATTGAAGGTGTAGATTTCATCATTTGCAACACTGATAATCAGGCACTGGAAGCGAGTCCGGTACCACATAAAGTTCAGTTAGGCGCAAGCCTCACTGAAGGTCGCGGTGCAGGCTCTAAGCCTGAAGTTGGTAAGAACGCTGCAATCGAAACAATCGATGAAGTGAGAGATGAACTTCTCAAAAACACCAAAATGGTATTCATCACTGCCGGAATGGGCGGTGGTACCGGAACTGGAGCAGCACCTATTATTTCAGAAGCCTGCAAAGAACTCGGTATTCTTACAGTGGGAATTGTGACAATGCCATTCTTCTTTGAAGGTAGAAAAAGACGTCAACAAGCTGAGGAAGGAATAAAAGCTATTCGCGATCATGTTGATACACTTCTTGTCATCAACAACGATAAACTCCGCGAAATGTATGGCAACCTCAAAATGGGTGAAGCTTTTGCTCAGGCAGATGATGTATTGTCAACAGCCGCAAAAGGTATCGCTGAAATCATCACTCGTACGGGACACGTGAATGTTGACTTCGAGGATGTTCGTACCGTGATGGACGACAGCGGTGTAGCGATCATGGGATCTGCCTTTGCTGAGGGAGACAACAGATCTATCAAAGCTGTTGAGCAGGCACTCGCATCTCCATTGCTCAATGATAACGATATTAAAGGTGCTCGCTATGTACTCCTCAACATGGAATATGGGAGCGAAGAACACGAACTCACAATGGATGAAATCTCTGATATTACTGATTACATCCAGGAAGAGGCCGGTTCTACTGCCGATGTTATTTGGGGTTACGGCTCAAATGAAAGTCTCGCTGAAGGCTTGCGCGTAACGATTATCGCAACTGGTTTTAAAAGCGCACCGGATGCCGGAGCCAGTTCTTTAGAAGAGAAACCAAAACGCAAAGTGCACAAGCTTGAAGAAGATGTGGATACTCGCTTGACCGATCCTGTAAGTAATGATCAGAACCAAAAGAGCGAACCTGCTGAGCCGGAGAAAAAAGAAGAAGAGAACGAACCGTACCTGAAGAATGACGATTCAAAATCTGATAGTCAGAACCAGGGTACCATTGAGTTTGACCTGGAGAATGATAAATCAAAGCCTCGTGAGCAAGCAATGCCACAAGACGACTTTGAGCCATATCTAAAAAACGATAATCAACCAGAGCAGCGTTCTGAGCAAAAAGAAAATCATCAGCCAGAAACTCAAACATCTAGTCAACAACAAGAAATCTCGATGGAAGAGCAGCAGGCAAGAGCAAAAGAGCGCATGAAGCGACTCAATGATTTGACTGGCAGAATGCGTTCACCTCAGGGGTTATCTGATCTCGAGAATGAGCCGGCATACAAGAGGAGAAGAATTCAGTTGAATGACACTCCTCACTCTTCAGAATCACAGGTTTCACGCTATACCTTAGGCGATGAAAACGAAAGTTCTGATGATAAAAACGGAGGATTAAATAGAGGAAACTCTTTTCTCCACGACAATGTAGATTAACAATCAATCAATAAGCTGAGTTTTTGAGGGGGGTGTATCAAAACCGAAAAAACTTAATTTTTCGGTTTTAAAAGGCAAACCTTTAAAGTCAAAATGGCTGATGTAATTGGATTAAAACCCTCCAATCATCGGCCATTTTTATTTTATGATGCCTTTTGATACACCCCCTTCTTTTTCCTACTTCACCACCTCCAAGAACCCTTTGTAAGTATGCTTGTTCCCCACCGTTTGAATGGTAGGATCCACTTCCAGTAT
>NZ_JAVLBN010000016.1:0-47642 GCF_031581065.1 Salibacter sp. | reverse complement strand
CAATGATACAGTTACTTTATACATGACAAGAACTAAAATGCTGGTTGGAATACATCCATATTGTGAGTTTGAACCAAATGCTGTTGATTCTTATGGGTATAAACACTTTTTCTTAACTAGTGCCAGAGTAAGCACTGGAGATGATAATTGCCATGGTCTTCAAGCGTATGGCTATGCTGAGGGAGACTCTGTTTTTGTCGATTTTTCGTACATTCCGCCTGATATAGGTGAATATGTCCATGACTACTTTGAAGGGAGGGTGGTTAAATAGCAAATTACAATCTTTCCGCATTCAATAAATACCTTCAAAAAACCATAACTTCGCGGCTCTGAAAAAAGCACGAAAATGTACAGATCTCATACTTGCGGAGAACTTAGAAGCGAACACATTGACCAAACAGTAAAACTGGCCGGCTGGGTACAGCGCACTCGTAACCTGGGCGGAATGACATTCATCGATCTACGCGATCGTTACGGGGTTACCCAACTCGCGTTTAGCATGGAACAAAATGCTGACTTATGCGAAAAAGCACGTAAAATGGGTCGGGAGTTTGTGATCCAGATCGAAGGAAAAGTCATTGAGCGCAGTAGCAAAAACGACAACATACCAACCGGTGCTGTGGAAATTAGCGTTTATTCCCTTAACGTTTTGAGTAAAAGCGAAGTGCCTCCTTTCACGATTGAAGACGACACTGATGGCGGAGAAGAGCTCCGCATGAAGTATCGCTATTTGGATCTGAGGAGAAACCCGCTCAAAAACAACATGATGCTCCGTCATAAACTGGCAATTGAAACTCGCAAGTATCTCGATGGACAGGGTTTTTTAGAAATAGAAACGCCTTACCTCATCAAGTCTACTCCTGAAGGAGCAAGGGATTTTGTAGTTCCATCGAGAATGCACGAAGGTCAATTCTATGCGCTTCCCCAGTCTCCACAAACTTTTAAGCAGCTTTTGATGGTTTCGGGATACGATAAGTATTTCCAAATCGTAAGGTGTTTTAGGGATGAAGATTTGCGAGCAGACAGACAGCCGGAGTTTACCCAAATAGACTGCGAAATGACCTTTGTCGATCGTGAGGATGTGCTCAACACATTTGAAGGATTGACAAAAAGTCTCTTTCAGAACACAATTGACGTACAACTCCCAGATTTCAAACGCATGACCTATGATGATGCTATGCGCCTTTACGGATCTGACAAGCCCGACTTGCGCTTTGGGATGCAATTCATCGAGCTCAACGACCTCTCGCAAAACAAAGGATTTAAGGTATTCGACTCTGCCGAGTTGGTTGTAGGGATTTGCGCAAAAGGATGCGCCAATTATTCGCGCAAAGACCTCGACAAACTCACTGATTTTGTGAAGCGTCCACAAATTGGCGCCAAAGGAATGGTTTGGGTCAAGTACAATGAAGACGGCTCAGTAAAATCGGCAGTTGATAAATTTTACAGCGAGGAGGACCTCAAGACTATGCTGGAAAAAGCAGATGCCCAACCGGGCGATTTACTTCTAATCTTGAGTGGCGAAACCAATCACACGCGCAAAGCGATGAACGAGTTGAGACTGGAAATGGGAAATCGCTTAGGACTTCGCGATCCTAAAAAATTTGTGCCACTTTGGGTTGTGGATTTCCCGCTTCTCGAATGGGACGAAGAAACTGAGCGCTACCATGCCATGCATCACCCGTTCACCTCTCCAATCGATGAGGATATGGAAATGATCACATCAGCTCCTGAGAAAGTCCGCGCAAACGCTTACGACATGGTCATCAACGGGGTTGAAATTGGAGGCGGATCAATTCGTATTCACGACAATGAGCTCCAGCAAAAAATGTTCGATGCTCTCGGCTTCACAAAAGAAGAAGCACAAAAACAATTTGGATTCCTGCTCGATGCATTCAAATACGGTGCGCCTCCGCACGGTGGAATCGCATTTGGATTTGATCGACTGGCAGCACTTGCCGGTGGTCGTGACAATATTCGCGAGTTCATCGCCTTCCCTAAAAACAATGCCGGCCGCGATTTGATGATCGATTCCCCGTCAACTGTTTCAAAAGATCAGCTCGAAGAATTGCACCTCAAAATTGAAGAGAAAAAAGAAGAATAATCTGCTAACTTTGAACAAAAGTTCTGCTATGAAAACGAAATTTCTTTTGAACTTACTGGCCGGGCTTTTTATGGCTCTGACCATTACGAGCTGTATCGATACCGGAATTGATCACAAGATTCAGCTTGGCGGACAAATCTTCAATGCGCGCGATTCATTTGCCATTGTTTGGAAACGGCCCACTCCAAAAGAAGCGATTCTCGGTCAGAGCCAGACGCCTTTCGACACCGTTCACTTTGATCAAAAAGGCCTTTTCCTATCTGACGCTGTTTTCGATAGCGGGATGTATGTTTTCGAATACAACGATTTTGAGGTGCCGATTTACATGCAAGAAGGCAAAACACTGAACATCAACTTCAATGCACAATCGCCCCGTGAAACACTCAAGTTTTCTGGTTCTTCTAAAAAACCAAACGCCTTTTTAAAAGAGCGAAGAAACCTGCAGAGTAAAATTCAGCAAGAGGCCAACTCGCTTTTGGGAGCTCCTGACAGCTTGTTTTTAGGCTTTTTAGACAGCGCAAGGAAATCGCTCGACACAAATGTTGTACAGTTCATCACGAATAAACCGTCTTTTGATAAGACATTCTTAACCGATGAACAATTCACGGCTTACTATTTTGCGTCTAACTTGCTCTTGGATTACATCCGCTTTCACGAATACCGCAAAACTGCTGACGAGCTAAAACCATCAACCAAAAAGATGCTCGATAAAATTGACATCAACAATGACAGAGCGGCTAACAATAAAGAATACCTTGAGTTTGTTCAATCTGCAGTGAGCCTTAAAGCAAACGACAGCCTCCAAAATATTGAAGGAAAAGTTCAGCCCGAGCAAATTGTCCCTGTACAGTTTTACGTGATCGAGAAAACGCTGGATGCTCCGGAAACAAAAAGTTACATGAGCTATGCTATGGGCCGCCAGGCTTTTATGTTCATCGGTCCTGACATAAACGATTCAACACTTGCTATCATTCGCAAAAACATAACAGATGAAGCTTATGCGAATGCATTTCAAGAAACTCACTCTGAATGGCAACAACTCACTAAAGGAAATGTGGCGCCAAACATAAAAGGTGTTGACACATCAGGTAAAGACATTTCTCTATCAGACCTCAGCGGAAAACCCGTTTACATTGATGTGTGGGCAACCTGGTGTGGTCCCTGCAAAGAAGAAATCCCTTCGCTCAAAAAACTCGAACGCAAATACGGAGATGACATTCATTTTGTAAGCATCTCAATTGACGAAAATAAAAACCAATGGCTGAACTACGTTGAAACCGAAAACCTGCAAGGTATTCAGATCCATAACGAAAAAGCGTGGAAATCAGCATTCGTGAAAGAATATAAAATAAGAGGAATTCCGCGGTTTATCATGGTAGATGCAAAAGGCAACATCATTGATGCAAATGCCCCCAGGCCAAGTGGAAAAGCTGAGGATTTAATCGAAGAGAGTTTGAATAATTAATATAAACCCATCCAGTATTTTAGCCTTTTCTCACACTCAGTTTTAGGCAACCCCAGTTTTTTATTAATCTCATTTATTAACTCATTGAGTTTTTCACATGCTAATTCAGGATGCAGTATTCCTGTTTCTACTAATTGGTCAAAAACCCACAAATGTCCATGAACACTTACTTTTTTCTCTTTTGCAAATTTCCTTAACTGTAAATCACTCGTGATTAGCACTCCATCTTTGTTTTTAGATAATAGAAATGCTGATAAATCATTATCGCTCAACCCACTAACACCCTTCCTCAAATCGTAAAGTTCAATAAGGTCAACCGGCTCCAGAGATTCAACATAAAGTTTATTGGCTTCAATAAATGACTTGAGCCTTGTTACCTGATTTGCGTTTAATTCTTCAAATACTAAGTCTGTTGTATAGAAGTCAAACTCTAGCTCAAAAAAGTAGGACTCAATCTGGAGTTTTACAACATCTATTAAAATATTAGCATCATTGACTACAACCTTCATACAGTCAAAAATTCATCCCTAAAATCAGCGAGTTTCATATTAGCCAATGATGCAGCTTTACTCATAGAAACCACTTCTTCTGATGCTGCCCTGTAAATTAACTGGTTAAAGCGGTCAGATTCCTCTTTGCCTTCATAAACACCATACTTTGGCTCACTCTCTAGCTTTAATTCAATATCTCTATTTCTCAGTAACCAAAAGCGTTTAATCATTGATTCATTAACTATTTTCAACTCTCTAACCTTATACATTAAAGCTGCTATAGAGATTCCATAGTATTCTTTAAGATCAATCAACTCATTTAAACTGATGCTCTTCCTGTGTTTACCAATGTTCTCAACTAATTTTTCTGATGGAATTAATAACTCATTTGCAAATGCATTGCAAAGCTTCTCTTCAACTTTTTCATCTATTTTTTTACGGTCAATATTCAATAAAACATGTCCGAGTTCATGTAAAGCAGTAAATCTTTTTCTCAGTACATTAAAAGATTTATTTAACACTACCAGTGGTATATCTCCAACCCAGGTTGACAATCCATCAAATCCATCAGAAGTAGTAAACTCAAATACTTTCACCTCATGATACTCAAGCATTTCAATTACATTTGGTATTGGATTTAGTCCTAGTTCCCAATATTCACGCAACTTAATTGCAGCATTCTTTGCGTCATCAATGTTTTTGCAATTGATATTTTTTATGGGGTTATGGAATTTACCTCCTAAAACCAATATAGATTCAACCTCTAAATATCTTTCTAGTAAATCAGTACTCTGAGCAATTATTTTTTTTATTTCACTTTTCTTTAAACGGGAATGTTTCCTGAATTTCACCTCAGGTAATTCTATTGTCTCATTTCTAAAGAAAAAATCGGTTTTGACTTCCAAAGCCTTTGATAATTCAACTAAAACTGAACTACCAGGCATCATTAGACCCTTTTCGTATTTACTGATTGCGTTTTTACTAACAAGCCCATTCATCTTTTGAACCAGTTCATCCTGTGACAACCCAGCTAATGATCTTGCGAGTTTTAACCTGATAGAAAATTGATTGTTGAGCATTTATAAATGTTATTGTAAGTTGACAATAATGCAAAATAACAACTATTTGTCAACCATACAAAATTCACTCATTTTTTTATAAACTCCGCAACAATATGTTAACACAATTAATCAAACCTTCACATTGCTCCTCATGAATTCACACCAACTTAAAAGTTCTCTAATAATGCACTAAAAGCAGGTTATCATCTTCGTGCAAACCAAGATGATATGCCTATACACAAAAGAGAAATTGACCTAATCGTTCTTTCAGATCTCCACCTGGGCACTTACGGATGCAGAGCTCAGGAATTACTCCAGTACATGAAAAGCGTAAAACCGAAACGCGTCATTCTGAACGGAGACATTATCGACATTTGGCAGTTCAAGAAAAGCTACTTCCCAAAAACACACATGAAAGTTGTCAAGCAATTGATGAGCTGGATTGCTGATGGCGTTCAGGTAGATTACATCACAGGAAACCACGATGAGATGCTCCGCAAATTCAATGGTTTTGAGTTGGGTTCATTCAAAATTTGCAACAAAGTAATGCTCAACCTCCCAGATGGTAAAGCCTGGATTTTTCACGGAGATGTTTTTGATGTAACAATGAAGTACTCAAAGTGGCTCGCAAAACTGGGAGCTGTCGGTTATGACACATTAATCATGATCAACATCTTCGTTAACTGGTGTTCTAAAAGGCTGGGTAAAGATCGCATTTCACTCTCTAAAAAGATCAAGAACAGCGTGAAGGGTGCCATCAAATTTATTGATGACTTTGAGCAAACAGCTGCAGATATCGCTATCGACAATGACTACGAATACGTCATTTGCGGACACATACACCAACCCCAGCACCGGATAATCGAAAACGAAAAAGGTGCTGTAAATTACCTAAACAGCGGTGATTGGATCGAAAATCTATCAGCGCTAGAGTACCACAATAAAACATGGAAGCTCGTAACACACGAAGAGTTATTCGATAATCTGCCGCAAGTCAAACCCGATCCAGAAGAAGATCTCGTCCTCGAAACCGATCACTTATTCGAAAAACTTGTAGAAGAATTCAACCTCATGAAGATTAGCTAAAGTGAAACATTTGTCAACTCCTTAACATTTGCTTTGCTCTGCTTTTGTCAATTTTGAAGCATGAAAGCAACATTGACTTTTCTCACAGTTTTTATTTCACATTTAGTTTTCGGTCAGATCCACTTCAAAGCCGACTTTCAGTCACAACCAAATGCAAAAGTCGAGATCCAACGCTGGGACGTTCTCAATCAAACCAAAAAAACAGAAGCCACTTTCTCACTCAATTCTGAAGGACAAGCTGTAAAGACCCTTGAACTCACTCCTTTCATCTATCAGGTTAAAATTAGTGGGAATACAGAATTACAGGTGGCGATTGACCATGGAGATTCATTGATAATAACAGCAAAAAATGAAAAAGTAACAGTTTCAGGAAGTGAAGGAACAAGTAAAATGCAGGCTTATGAATCGTATAGGGAAAACGATTTTGAGCAGCATGTAAAACCTCTTCGCAAGCGGGCGGCAAAGGCTTTCAAAAACGGTAACGACTCGCTGGCTGTGGCTCTGACCGTGAATGAGCAAAACGCTTATGACAACCATAAAAAGAAACTCATTCAGTTTGCGCTCAATGAATTGGACAGCTCAACTGCCATTTATTATGCTGCATTGAGATGGAAAGGAGACGAAGAGTTGAAAAACATCAAAAAACTGCTCGATAAACTTGAAAGTCGGTACTCAAAAAATCCGGCAATAGAAACACTCGATGAACGCATCAAAAATTTTGAGCGCGTTGCAATTGGTCAAAAAGCACCATCTATTGAATTACCCGATCAAAATGGAAAAATTCACACGCTCAATGAGCTAAAAGGAGATTACACATTAATTGAATTTTGGGCGAGTTGGTGCGGACCGTGCAGGCGATTTAATCCGGAATTAGTCGAGATCTTCAACACCTATAAAAACGAAGGTTTAAACATTGTTTCTGTGTCACTTAACACACGCAAGAACCTTTGGATTAGCGCCATCAAACAAGACGATTTAGACTGGACTCAACTATCTGACTTAAAAGGATATAAATCGAAAACAGCAAAAGATTACAATATCTCGAGTATTCCGGCTAATTTCCTCATCGATGAGAACGGAATAATCATCGACAAAAATCTTTTTGGTCCGGATTTAAAAAAGAGGCTTGAGGGGTTGATAGAGTTTTAGTTTATTTTTTCAACTCTTGAGCGTTTTATCTCAGCAATAATCTCATCTGAGCTCCTGTCATCATCCCAGGCTCCAAATAAGTTCACATCTTTAGGATCGTTTTGTTCGCTCTTTAAAGACATCTTCAACATTTCAATTAATCGCTTCTTTGAAACATTGTCTAGATGAGTCAAAAACCTAAAATATTTGTCTATTGATTTATTTGAAAATACCAGACTCATAATCAGAGTGATTTACTGTAAAAGTACAAAACTCAACGTAAATACTCAAGAAACTGTTGTACAGACAAAAAAAAGCAGCCTCTAATAAGCCGCCTTAAACTGCTTCAAAAAACGCACATCATTTTCAAAGAAATAGCGCAAGTCACCAATTCCGTAGCGTTGAGCTGCAATTCGCTCGATACCCATTCCAAAGGCAAAACCGGAATATTTCTTAGAATCGATTCCGCAGTTTTCAAGAACATTTGGATCAACCATTCCACAGCCCATAATTTCGAGCCATCCGGTTCCTTTTGTCATGCGGTAATCAGCTTCCGTTTCAAGTCCCCAGTAAACGTCCATCTCAGCACTTGGCTCAGTAAACGGGAAATAAGAAGGTCGCAACCTGATTTTTGTTTTGCCAAAAAACTCCTCAGTAAAATACTGGAGTGTTTGCTTCATGTCAGCAAAGGATACATTCTCATCAATGTACAACCCTTCAATCTGGTGAAAAATGCAATGCGCCCGAGATGAGATAGCTTCATTTCTAAAAACTCTACCCGGAGCGATGATTCTGATGGGCGGCTTTTGATTTTCCATCACTCTCACCTGAACAGATGAAGTGTGCGTACGAAGCGCCAACTTTTCGTCACCTTCATTTTCCACGAAAAAAGTATCCTGCATATCACGAGCCGGATGTTCTTCAGGGAAATTCAAAGCGGTGAAATTGTGCCAGTCATCTTCAACCTCAGGCCCTTCAGCTACTGTAAAACCGATTCTCGAGAAAATATCGACAATCTCATTCCGAATAACCGAAATTGGATGTCTCGCTCCCAACTCAAAAGGATATCCCGGCCTGGTGTAATCCTCTTTCGCTTTACGGTCAGAGCCACCGGAAGCTAAATCACCCTTTAGCGAATCAAACTTTTCCTGAGCGGCTTGCTTGAGTCCGTTGAGCTTTTGTCCAAAAGCCTTTTTTTGATCGTTTGGTACATTTTTAAATTCGCCAAACAACTCTTTGATAAGGCCTTTTGATCCCAAAAACCTGATGCGGAACTTTTCCAGCTCCTCTGCGCTTTGGGTTTCAAACGAATTTATTTCTTCTAAATACTCGTCAATTTTCTCGATCATGGACAAAAACTTTGCGCGAAATTAATATTCCCCTTTTAATTCAGCATTTTCATGCGCATCCAAATGTCTTTTTTAGGTCGATTATTTCCGTCAACCTCTACAGATGCAATTTTTTCAAGTACTTCTATTCCTTCTATAATTTCTCCGTAAACCGTGTACATATCATCGAGGTGTGGAGTTCCTCCAATTGTTGTGTAAGTTTCAATTTGCTCCTCGCTAAAGCGATAATGTTCAACTTTATCTTCAACTTTTAACTTGAGCGTATCGTAAAAAGATTCCATCATTTCTCTGTTTTGCGATCGCTGTACAGTTTTGTACTTCGTTCGCAGGCTATCGTTCTCAGGTTTTGCTAAATAATTCGTAATGGCATTGTTGAATGCCTTTTTCATACGCATCTGCTCCATTTTTTTGAGTTCTTCTTTCGTGAAAACCTTTCCCTCAACGAGATAAAATTGGGACCCTGAACTCTTACGTGCCGGATTGATCCTGTCCATTTCTCTGGCGGCAGCCAGCACACCTTTTTTATGGTAAATCGTGTCCACAAATTCAGCCTCAATCTTGTAGCCCGGTCCGCCATCACCTAATTTTTTACCCGGCTTTGCATTAATACTTTCAGGATCTCCGCCCTGTATCATAAAATCATCGATGACACGATGGAACAACGTACTGTCATAGAATCCGTCTTTAACGAGCGCAACAAAATTATCACGGTGTTTTGGCGTTTCATTGTACAAAGCGACTTTCATGTTACCCATGGGAGTTTCGATCAGAACCAATCGCTGTTCCTGGCCAATGGATCTGACCGAAACAGCTAAAAAAATGAGCAGATAAAAATATTTTAGATTAATTGTGCGCATTATTTATAAATTTGGATTTCTAATTATGAAAAGAATGGCAGTGAAAATAGCAAAAAACTGGCTAGCTTCAATCTTTGCAATGGCGCTTTTGATTGGATTTGTAGCTTGCGAAAATGATGACGATGAGGATGATGCTCCTACAATAGCTGAAATCCGCACACTCGATACTGACGGTGAAGCTGTAGCTGATGCAACAGTTTTACTTACTTGTGAGAGTTCTGTAAACCGTCCGTGTGATATTGAAATTGAAGGAAAAACGAATCAAAATGGTGTTTACACCAGAGAGTTTGAATTACCCAAAGTGTTGAAAGTAAATGCTTACAAGGTTCTTTCAGATACTCAGGTAACGGGTGTATTTCCTGATACGAATATTACGGTAACTTACGATTCTATTTGTGGTGAAGCTTATATTTCAATTATCGCCAACGAAAAGAGTCGTCAGTCAATTGTTCTTTACGAATGTAATTAACAATAGCCTCACGCATTAACTTATTTTGCTCTCCCGCTTTCAAGTGGGGGAGCTTTTTTTTGCGCTCAAAATGAGGCCAGCCATCTTCGTCTCTTCCCATAAACTCGTAGTAGCCATAAGGCTCGAGGAGCGTGCACACAGAAATATGCATAACATCTACCTTTTCATCTTTTGAGAGTTTGCGGTGTCCCATTCCCAGCTCCTGCATCCCGATTAAAAAAATAATGGCATCGATATCGAGTCCGCCACCAAATCGCTTTTCAAAAAACTCAATAACACCTTGCCATTCTTTCATTAAGTCACTCATCTAATTCACATTTTTGCGTTCACAAAACTAACGCTCAAAATAAAAACCACCTCGCAATAAGTCTATTTTTGAAACATGAATTTTCTCGACATCATTATTCTCATCATTTTAGCATTTATGGGATTCAAGGGTTTCAAACGCGGATTGATCATTGAAATGGCCTCTATCCTCGCTCTTATACTTGGAATTTACGGAGCTATTGAGTTTTCTTTTTACGTTGAGGGATTACTGAAGGATCAAACGAATTTAGACGAGAGCTACTTACCTCTCGCTGCATTTGCAGTGACTTTCCTGGGGATTGTTGTCGGGATTCATCTTTTGGCCAGAGTGATTCAGGGAGTTTTGAAAATGGCTGCACTCGGTCTCATAAACCGAATTGCAGGAGCTGTTTTCGGATTATTGAAAGCGACCATCATCATGAGTTTCATCCTTGTATTCCTCAATTCATCTTTGCTGGGGGGGTTACCCAAAGAAACCAAATCTGAATCGTATTTATACGGCCCTGTTGCTTCTGTTGGTCCAACAATAATGCCCATCATCACAAAAAGCTCCTGGTACAGAGATCTGGATCTGACCGGTGAATTCGATGATGCAAAGGAAAAAGTTGAGGAAGAAACTAACCTTTAATTGCTTTTACTCCAGGTAATTCTTTTCCTTCGATGAGTTCGAGCAATGCTCCACCTCCGGTAGAAACGTAACTCACGTGTTCCTTCAATTTGAATTTATTCACTGCTGCAACTGAATCGCCTCCGCCCACGAGGGAAAAAGCTCCGCGTTCACTGGCGGTAACGATCGCGTAAGCAACCTGCTTTGTTCCTTCGCTAAAGTTTTCAAACTCGAAAACGCCCATAGGGCCGTTCCAGAGGATAGTTTTCGATTCCTCAAGACAGAGTTTGCAATCCTCAATTGCCTCAGGACCAATATCCAGCCCCATAAAACCATCAGGAATATTGCTTGTCGGAACCGTTTTCTTGTTGGCGTCATTTGAGAAATCATCTCCAGCAACCGTATCTTCAGGAATGATAATTCTCACACCTTTTTCATCAGCTAAATCCAAAATCTTTTTAGCAGTGTTAACGTAGTCTTTTTCAACGAGTGAGTTCCCGACATTTCCACCCTGAGCAACAGCAAAAGTGTATGCCATTCCACCACCGATAATCAGGTTATCGACACGATTCATGAGGTTCTCGATTATCCCGATTTTTGAAGAAACTTTAGCTCCTCCAATAACAGCGGTAAATGGTTTTTTCGGCTCTTTCATGACTTTCGCCACACTCTTGAGCTCCCTGTCCATCAGATAACCAAAGAGCTTGTCGTCAAAATACTTTGCGATAATTGCTGTAGAAGCGTGAGCGCGATGAGCCGTTCCAAAAGCATCATTCACGTAAACATCACCGAGCTTTGAAAGTTGCTCAGCCATTTGGTCAGATCCTTTTTTCTCACCCTCGTGAAAACGCAAATTTTCGAGTAACAAAACCTCACCCGATTTCAGTTGACCTGCTTTTTCCTCAGCTTCAGAACCGAGACAATCACTGGCAAAATGGACGTTGGTTTTCAATAACCCTTCGAGGTGACTGACTAAATGTTTTAGCGAGAATTTCTCTTCCCGGCCTTTTGGTCTGCCGAGGTGCGACATCAAAATGGCCGATCCGCCATCGCTCAAAATCTTTTTGACAGTTGGCAAAGCAGCCTGAATTCGTGTATCATCAGTAATCTCAAACTGCTCGTTGAGCGGAACATTAAAATCGACACGAGTGAGTGCCTTTTTACCTGAAAAGTTGAAAGAGTCCATTGTTTGCATAGCGTACAAAATTGTGGAGGCAAAAATTGCAAAAATCTTTGATTTAAGGTGAGTTTAGATTATTCTTTAAAATCGAATCGTTTATACGAGCTTGAATCTTTAAACGAAATATGAAAAAGCTTAATGTTTAACGTTTAGCGAGGTTTAATGCAAGAGTTAAACAAACTGATGTTATTCATCACATTTTGTCTAACAAAAAGTGACAAGTTTAATTTTCAGAACTCAATAAACCATAAACTTTAAACTCGTAAACACTTGTATCATTTGCTGTTCTAAAATATTACTTTTGACCCCATGCAATACGATGCTGTAATCGGGCAAAGTGAGTTGAAGGAACGCCTTCAAAAATCAGTACGTGAAAACCGAATCAGTCACGCTCAACTTTTTGTTGGGCCTGAAGGAAGCGGAGCATTACCGATGGCTGTCGCATATGCCTGTCAGGTTCTGACCGAAAACAGTCAAAACCCTGAAGCAACAAGCAAAAAATGCGAAAAGCTCACCCACCCCGATTTACATTTTTGCTTTCCTGTAAACACGACTAAAAGTGTTAAAAAAGATCCCAGGTCGAGTCATTTTTTGAAAGAATGGCGAGAAGCTTTGCTAACCAATCCATACCTCAACCTGTATCAATGGCTCAACAAATTGGGCATTGAAAATAAACAGGGAATTATTGCCGTGAGGCAAGCCGAAGAAATTCAGCAGGATTTGGCCCTCAAAGCTTTTGAAGCGAGTTATAAAATTATGATTTTGTGGATGCCGGAAAAGCTCCACGAAAAAGCGTCAAATAAACTGCTCAAAATTATTGAAGAGCCGCCACAAAAAACGCTTTTCATCCTGGTAAGTGAAAATGCCGAACTGCTTTTACCAACAATTATTTCTCGAACACAGATTACGCGAATTCCCAGACTCAGTTCTGAAGAACTAAAAGATGCACTCATTAAGCGCCATAACATGGATGAAGCAAGTGCTCAAAGTGCTGCTTTTCTCTCTGAGGGCAATTACCTGGAAGCATTGCGAATCCTCAACAGTAGCAATGAAGAAATGTCGTTTAAATCGACCTTCCAAAACTGGATGCGCTCCCTCTACACAAAGGATATTTACGAGGTGATGGATTTTGTGGAGCAAATTGCCCGCGTGGGTCGCGAAAGGCAAAAACATTTTTTAACATACGGATTACACATTTTTCGAGAGAGCTTAATGGCCAACTATGCCACAAAAGACCTTGTTCGCACATCAGGAGATGAAGCCAACTTTGTTGAGAAGTTCTCTCCCTTTATTCATGCAGGAAATGCATTATCGTTTGCATCTGAATTTGAAGAGGCTATATATCACATTGAACGTAATGTGAATGCCAAAATAGTTTTCACCGACTTGTCGTTAAAGTCGATGAAACTAATAAGAGTCAAGGCTTAGATTTGGTGTAAAACCCGAATGCCTTACCTTTGATTACGATTAATAAAATACGAACTCATTATGGGATGTGGAAGTTGTTCATCTGGCGGAGGAACTCCGGCAGGTTGTGGAAGCAATGGTTCGTGTGTTACCGGAAGTTGCGGAAAATTAGAGGTTTTTGACTGGCTCTCAGGAATGGAGTTGCCTAATGGTCAGAACCAATTCGATATAATTGAAGTAAAATTCAAAAACACACGCAAAGAGTTCATCAGGAACTCGAAGCAGTTAGAACTAAATTACGGAGAGCCTGTTGTGGTGGAAGCTGCATCAGGATACGATATAGGCACAGTTACCTTGACTGGCGAACTCGTTCGCATTCAAATGCAGAAAAAAGGCATAAAGCCTGATTCGCGCGATGTGAAAAACGTGATAAGAAAGCCCAGCCAGGCCGATTTAGACAAATGGACAGAAGCCCAAAAAGAGGAACGTCCAACAATGCTCAGGTCACGGTCAATTGCCAAAGAGCTCAAGTTACAGATGAAAATCAGCGATGTCGAGTATCAGGCTGATCGTTCAAAAGCAACTTTCTTTTATACCGCTGACGATCGTGTCGATTTTCGTGAGTTGATCAAAATTCTGGCTGATCAATTCAAACTCCGCATAGAAATGCGCCAAATCGGAGCCAGGCAGGAAGCCGGCCGATTGGGCGGAATTGGATCATGCGGTCGCGAACTTTGTTGCTCTACGTGGCTTACTGATTTTAGGAGTGTCTCAACAAATGCAGCGCGTTACCAGCAGTTATCCATCAACCCCATGAAGCTTGCCGGGCAGTGTGGAAAGCTCAAGTGCTGTCTCAATTACGAGTTAGACTCCTATCTCGATGCGCTCAAAGATTTTCCTGCTACCGAGACAAAACTCGAAACGCAAAAAGGGCTCGCTGAACATCAAAAAAGCGATATTTTCAAAGGCATCATGTGGTACAACTACCCTGATGACCCGGGTAAGTTTTACTGCCTCACGAAAGATCGCGTTAAAGAGATCATTCAACTCAACAAAAAAGGCGAAAAACCTGCTGATTTAACCGACTTTGAATTAGTAGTTGAGGAAAAAACTTCAGAAGTTGATTACGCGAATGTTGTTGGGCAGGACAGTCTCACTCGCTTCGATAAAAACAAAAAGCGCGGTGGCAAGAACAGACGGAGAAAAGGTAACCGAAAAGGAGGTAAGCCTCAACAAAAAGCTAAGGGAAACCCAAAACAAAATAAAGGCGGAAATAAGCCACCTGAAAATCGTAAAAAAGGCGGTAAAAAGCCCTACAACAAAAAAGGCAGAGGCAATAACCCAAAAGGAAAAAGCCCCAACAACAAACCAAATGGCGAGAACAAGAAATAAGGTAATCAGCTTGCTGAGTGTTGTTTTGGCTCTGACCATTACGAGCTGCAACGACAATGCTGTTTTTCAGGATAGTGTTGAAATGAAAAAAACCGTTTGGCACTACAATGAACCTGCAGAATTTGAGTTTTCTATGAAAGACTCCATCAACCACTATGACATGTTGGTGAACATCAGAAACGGAACAGATTACGCTTACAACAATATGTGGCTTTTTGTCACTTACGAATATCCTAACGACTCCATCCTCACTGATACTGTTGAATGTCCGCTCGCTTATTCAAATGGCGAATGGATAGGATCTGGAATTGGTGATGTTGTGGATAATCTCGTGATGTTTAAACAAGATGTTCGCTTCCCCAGGGCTGGTAACTACAAAGTTTCAATCCGGCACGGGATGAGAAATGATGATCTAAAAGCAGTTCACAGTATTGGGTTACGAGTTCAACGCGCGTTATGACAGAGAAAAAGAAAGAAAAAAGGAAAAGTAGTTACGGGAAATACATCCTGGCTTTTTGGCTGATCTATTTTACAGGCTTTGCTGTAACAGCCGGTTATTTCCTCGCCCTAAGCCGAGATATGATTTGGGAACTTCCCTCATTTGAAGAGCTCGAAAATCCCCAAACAAACCTCGCAAGTGAAATCATCTCCACTGATGGCGAACTCATAGGGAAATACTTTAGCGAGAACAGAACGCGCATCGATTTTGAAAACATTCCTGACCACATGGTTGAGGCATTAATTTCAACTGAAGATGAGCGCTTTTACCAACATTCAGGAATTGATGTACGAGGCACGGTCAGAGCCGTAGCATTCCTCGGAACCAGGGGTGGAGCATCTACCATTTCGCAACAATTGGCGAAACAACTCTACCATGAGCCGGCAGCAACAATCATTGAGAGACTCAAACAAAAAACGATGGAGTGGGTTATTGCAACTCAGCTCGAACGTCAGTACACCAAAGAGGAAATCATCACGATGTACCTCAATAAATTCGACTTCGTTAATAACGCAGTTGGCGTTGAGTCAGCAGCGGATGTTTATTTCAACACATCAGCAGACTCACTTTCACTACCCGAGGCAGCTACACTCGTGGGAATGGCAAAAAACCCATCTCTTTTCAACCCAAACCGCAGGCCAGACACAACTCTATTTAGAAGAAATGTTGTTTTTGGCCAAATGCTCCGCAATAATGCTATTACCCAACAACAATTCGATTCACTGGCTCAGCTCCCTCTCGGATTAAAATTCAAACGGGTTGATCACTCAGAGGGTATGGCGCCTTACTTTAGAGAGGTTCTGAGGATGAAACTCAAAGAACTCTTCAACGAAAAAAATGAAGATGGCAACTACAAAATAGCCAAACCGAACGGAGATCCATACAGCATTTACAGCGATGGTTTAAAAATTTACACAACTCTTCACAGCAGGCTACAGGAATATGCCGAGTGGGCTGTGAAAAAACATTTGAGCGGAGAGCTACAACCCGATTTTTGGAATGATTTGGAACGAGTGAAGAGAGCTCCGTTTGCCAATAATGTTAGCGAAAATCAAATCAACAGAATCCTTCAGCAGGGAGTGCGCTGGAGCGATCGTTACTATCATTTAAATCAACGTGGTGTTGAAAAAGACTCCATTGAATGGTACTTCAATCAACCCGTTGACATGACAGTTTTCAGTTGGGATGGACCAATTGACACCGTCATGACACCAATGGACTCAATCCGTTATCACAAAAGTTTCCTCCATGCCGGACTCATGAGTCTCGACCCTAAGTCTGGTGAGGTGAGAGCCTGGGTTGGCGGAATCAATCACAACTATTTCGCTTACGATCACGTGGTTCAGGGAAGGCGCCAGGTTGGTTCAACATTTAAACCATTCGTTTACGCACTGGCGATTGAAAATGGGTTGAGCCCCTGCAAAAAGGTTCCCGATATTCCCGTAACTTTCAAAAAGGGAACCTGGAATATGCTCAGTGATTGGACACCTTCCAACTCTGATACAACTTACAAAGGAGAAATGGTAACGCTCAAATTCGGATTGGCAAACTCCATGAACAACATCACGGCCTGGGTAATGAAACAATACGGCCCTGTAGCAGTAATTGAATACTGTAGAAGACTCGGCATTACGAGTCCGCTCGATACAGTTCCTTCACTTGCACTAGGGGTTGCGGATATTTCCCTTTATGAAATGGTCGGAGCCCACGCCACATTCGTGAATGAGGGAATTTGGCAAAAGCCGCTTTACATCACGCGAATTGAGAATAAGAGCGGAGCAGTAATCAAAGAGTTCATGCCCAAAACACGAGAAGCGATGAGCGAACAAAACGCTTACACAATGCTCGAATTGATGAAAGGTGTAACAATGGGCGCAGAAGCCCCTGACGGGCGAAGAAGAGGAACAGGAATCAGGCTCCATTTCGACAGACCTTATGCAAATATCCCGTGGGACAGACCAATAGCCGGTAAAACAGGTACTACTCAAAACAACTCTGATGGTTGGTTCATGGGCTCAACTCCTGATTTAGTTACAGGTGTTTGGGTAGGTGCTGAAGACAGAAGTGTTCACTTTAGGTACACCTCAAAAGGTCAGGGAGCCAACACGGCTCTTCCAATTTGGGGTTACTACATGAATAAGGTTTGGGCCGATTCTGCACTTGGGATAAGCACGGGAGATTTCAAAAAACCCGAGAATTATAACATGATTTTGGATTGTGATAAGTACAATCAATCAAATGTCGATATATTTGGTGATTCAGATAATCAAGGTTTCAATAAATAGTGTATGATCAATAAAGTTGTTAAAGACGCTGACGAAGGAGTAAAAGGAATCAAAGACGGAATGACGCTTATGCTTGGAGGTTTTGGGCTTTGTGGTATTCCTGAAAATGCAATTACTGCACTCAAAAAGGAAGGGGTGAAGGATTTGACCTGTATTTCCAATAATGCGGGTGTTGACGATTTTGGCCTCGGTCTTTTACTGCAGAGCAAGCAAATCAAAAAAATGGTTTCTTCTTACGTGGGTGAAAATGACTTATTTGAAAAACAAATGTTGAGTGGCGAACTTGAAGTTGACCTTGTTCCGCAAGGCTCTTTAGCTGAACGCACGAGAGCAGGAGGTGCTGGAATCCCGGCTTTCTTCACTCCAACCGGCTACGGAACAGAGATAGCTGAAGGCAAAGAAGTTCGCTGGTTCAACGGTAAACCGCATATTCTGGAATCGGCTCTCACCGCAGATTTTGCCTTTGTGAAAGCATGGAAAGGCGACAAAGCCGGCAACCTTGTTTTCAAGGCGACTGCCCGTAACTTCAACCCTATTATGGCTATGGCAGGTAAAATCACTGTTGCTGAAGTTGAAGAACTCGTTGAGCCGGGAGAACTCGATCCAAATGAAATACACACTCCGGGTATTTTTGTGCAGCGCATTTTTGAAGGAACTAATTATGAAAAACGTATTGAGCAAAGGACGGTAAGAGATAAATAACCTCAGCAAATGCAAAGCACATCTAAGATTGAGCAATATTTAGCATTTGCTCTTTTTGCATCGGTTTTCGTTTATCTGATTGTTAGGGCTGTGAATGTTCAACTGGTTCACGATGAAGTGGTGACCTATTTCATTTACATGCACCATGGAAACTGGTGGCCGTTTAAAAACTACGTGGATGCTAACAATCATTTGCTCTTTTCAGCATTGGGAAACCTGTTTTCCTCAATTGTAGGACATCATTTGCCGCTTACTCCGCGAGTTCCTTCATTGCTCGCTTTCCCTGTCCTGGCAATCTATTCGTGGAAAATTGCCAAGTGCTTCGGTACATCACTTTTTAACCGATGGTTATTCATTATTCCGCTAGCCACGGCACCTTATTTCATTGAATTCTTTGCTCTTGGTAGAGGGTACGGATTATCAATGGCATTTCTCATAGCTGGTGTTTTTTACCTGCTCCGGTTTTTACGCCATTATCAAATTCACCAATCCTATCTGTCACTACTGTTTTTAACACTGGCACTTTACTCAAACCTCACCCTCATTTTCATTGCCATCATTGCATTTAGCCTCATCGCTTTTCAATGGTTTGCCACTAAAAAAGAGCGCCACTCACAGCTACTTCTTCAATTTGTCCTTTTTGGAATCACAACCGGATGGGCTGTTTGGTACAGCCTTCAACTGAAAAGCATCAATAAGCTCTACTACGGCTATGTTGATAGTTTCGTACAAAAAAGTTTGGGCTCGCTGAGTGAACTTCTTCTTTTCACGAAAGAGCCGGCTATTTTGTGGGCTCTGACCATCGTGTTTCTCGCAATATTTGTGTTTGCCATTGTTTATCTGTTAAAAGGCAACATCGGTCAGAACCTGAAAAGCCGACCCACAGTTGCATTTCCGGTGTTGTTTGGCGGATCAATCTGTGCAATTTTACTGGCTAACCTAATTCTCGATGTCAGATTTCCTTCAGATCGGGGATTGCTTTATTTTTTCCCGCTATTCACAGGTAGTTTGTACTTCATTGTGCAAAAGCTGAACCTCAAGGTTGTGAGTATTCCACTTCTTGCAATAATGATTTTGTTTCCGGTTTCATTAGCTCTGGATATGAATACAACTCACTCATTGTTTTGGAACCAGGAAAGAATAAAACCCGCATTTCATCAAAAAATTGACTCCTACATTGAAAATAACGAGTTTCCTCCACCAATTGGTGGCAAATCAATTTTAGCTACGGTTTGGTCTGTTTCAAAACCCCAAAACACTACTTATGTCACTGATTTGCAATCAGGGAATATGGGTTTTTATCCAGACTCAGTTGCTACATTCCAGTTAGCAGATACGAGTGAGTACCCATCAATACTGAGGCACTACACCGTAATTGATCACGACTCCTTATCAAGCCTTTCATTGCTCAAACGCAATCAAAAACTCGAGAAAACATTTGTAGAGGATACCACATACACCAATATAAAACGCGAACAAATCTATACTGATATTTTCAAGGGTATTGATAGCTCTACTATTGGGAAAGCGGTTTTACTCGAAGCTGAAATCACCCTAAAAACAAACACATTTACTACAGATTTACAGGTCATTGCAAGCGCCCAAAAACCGAGCGGTGAAATCACCTACTTTGAAGGACTTCCTTTTGACCTAACAGCTGGTGAAATGCAGAATGGCAAAACAGTTCGCTTGAGTATGTACATTCCGCGAATTATGGATCCGACCAAAAGTGGTTTTTACATTCTCAACAAAGAGAAAAGAACTTTTGAAATAATAGACCTCAATGCTTCCCTATACACCTTAAACGAAACTCAAAATATTCATGCTCAATAGGCGAAATTGCGTAAATTCGTAGTTCGCAACAGAAAAGCAAAAACTTATGTCTTTAGATAAACACGGTATAGCAAAACGAATTTCACAGGAACTCGAAAACGGGATGTATGTTAACCTGGGGATAGGTATTCCTACCCTGGTTGCCAATTACGTACCCGATGAAATCAATGTGGAATTTCAATCAGAAAATGGTGTTTTAGGAATGGGGCGTTTCCCCACTGAAGAAGAGGTTGATGCTGATTTGATCAATGCCGGTAAACAAACCATTACTACGAAACCCGGAGCTGTGTTTTTTGATTCAGCAACCAGTTTTGCCATGATTAGAGGTCAGCACGTGAACCTAACTGTTTTGGGTGCTATGGAAGTTGCCGAAAACGGAGACATCTCAAACTGGAAAATTCCCGGCAAAATGGTCAAGGGTATGGGCGGAGCTATGGACTTAGTTGCTTCTGCTAAAAACATCATTGTTGCGATGATGCACACCAATAAACGAGGCGACTCAAAACTACTCAAAGCCTGTACGCTACCAATTACAGGTGTTGCTTGTGTAAACAGAATTGTTACCAACTTAGCTGTAATCGATATTGTTGAGGGTGGCTTTAAGCTTGTAGAAAGAGCTCCGGGAGTTTCTGTTGAAGAAATTCAGGAAGCTACTGAAGGCAAGTTAATCGTAGATGGCGATATCCCTGAAATGAACATATAGATTCTCACAAAACATTGAAT
This sequence comes from Salibacter sp., assembly GCF_031581065.1. Lineage (NCBI taxonomy): Bacteria > Pseudomonadati > Bacteroidota > Flavobacteriia > Flavobacteriales > Salibacteraceae > Salibacter > Salibacter sp. The sequence goes on along the minus strand of NZ_JAVLBN010000016.1, from coordinate 26,698 downwards.
TTGACAGGGGGTGTATCAAAAAGCGCCTATGAGATAAAAAAAGTAGGTGTTTGTAAGATATAAATATACTCTTTTCAGCTATTTCAACTTCATCAAAAGCTTTTTAAAACCGAAAAATGTGAGATTTTTCGGTTTTGATACATTCCCTTTTATTTTCTTTGCCGTTTAACCTTTAAAATTACCCTGTGAAATTAAGCGTTTTAATCCCAGCATATAACGAGGCTGCAACGATTCACGTCATTCTCGACAAGGTTAGAGAAGTGAAACTGAAAGGAGACGTTGAAAAAGAAATCGTTATTGTCAATGACGCCTCTAGTGACAACACATCTGATGTTGTAGAGGCTTACATCGAAAAACATACAGATTTTGACATCAAGCTCTACAATCAGCCTTACAACATGGGAAAAGGTGCTGCTATTCACAGAGCCATCGAAGAAGCACAGGGCGACTATGTTGTGGTTCAGGATGCTGATTTAGAATACGACCCTGAAGAATACAACATTTTACTCAAGCCTATACTCAGCGGCTTTGCTGATGTGGTTTACGGGTCCAGGTTTATGGGCGGACAACCCCATCGTATTTTATTCTTTTGGCACTCTTTAGGAAACCAATTTCTCACTTTCCTCTCGAACATGTTTACCAATCTCAACCTCACAGATATGGAAACGTGTTACAAGGTTTTCAAAGCTTCAACCATCAAGCAATTAAACCTCACAGAAAAGCGTTTTGGCTTTGAACCTGAAGTGACAGCTAAAATATCGAGAGTCCCAAAAATCAGAATTTATGAAGTGGGAATCTCCTATTACGGCAGGACTTACGAGGAAGGAAAAAAAATAGGCTGGAAAGACGGCTTTAGAGCAATCTACTGCATCTTAAAATACAACATATTTGACAAGAAAGTTTTCAAACATCAGTAAAGCTCCCCGCTCATTTTCAGTGGTTCTGATCATGAGTATTCTTCTTGTGTTCACAGTGCTCAACATCGGGCACTGGAAGCGTGGCGGTGTCATAGTTTCTGATATTCAATCTTACTACTCTTACCTCCCGGCAATTTTTATTTACGATGACATCTCGTTTCAATACAAGTTTGATGAAAACACACCCGATGTTGTAAAAAACAACCTCTGGTATCTCGAAACACCTGATGGTGAGCCGGTACAAAAAATGTCGAGCGGGTTAGCGCTACTGTACTCACCTTTCTTTTTTATAGCAAATTCAACCGCAGAGTCACTTGGTTACGACCCAAATGGATATTCTCCTCCTTACCAACTCGCACTAACCTTATCCTCTGTTTTTTACGCAATCGTAAGCATGTTCGTCATGCGGGCTATTTTGATGAGATTCTTTAGCGACACAACCTCAGCAACAACCATAGCAATTCTCTATGCAGGAACAAACCTCTTTTATTACATCATGAATGAAAGCGCAATGAGCCACAACTACAGCGTTTTCATCATTACACTTATCATCTACTCAACCCTAAAATGGGGCGACTCTATAAACATCAAACGCACCTTTTTCACCGGCTTGCTTTGCGGCCTGGCAGTTTTGGTCAGACCCATAAATGGTCTCGTGGTGCTTTTCCCGATTATCTATTTCCTGGTCAGATCCGGAAGCATAAAAGACGGAATTGACTCACTCCTCGATTCAAAAGTGCTTTTTCCCGCATTTTTTGGAGGATTTTTAGGCATACTGCCACAACTCATTTACTGGAAAGTAGCGACCGGAGATTGGATCTATTATTCGTACAATGAAGAAGGTTTTTTCTTTTCAGATCCCGAATTTTGGAAAGGACTATTCAGCTTTAGAAAAGGATGGCTCATTTACACTCCATTGATGATGTTGGGTTTAATCGGTTTGATACCGCTCTATAAAAGACACAAAGCGTTAGCTGTTCCAACTATCGTGATTTTACCGATTTACATGTATGTGATTTTCAGCTGGTGGTGTTGGTGGTATGGCGGCTCTTTTGGAATGCGGGCAATGATTGATATGTATCCGTTTTTAGCTTTCGGGCTGGCAGCATGTGTCCACTGGGTATTGAGCCAGAGGAAAACGGTTCTGACCGTGAACTTTTACGCTCTAATTGCTCTTGGAATTGGCCTCAACCAGTGGCAAACATATCAATACAGGAAAGGAATTATTCACTGGGATGGCATGACAAAAGAGGCGTACAAGGCAGTTTTTTGGCACGACAATTACCCACCAAATTACGATTCATACATTCAGCGGCCAGATTATGACGCTGCAAAACGCGGAGATCGCTAAACAAAATCGATGTTTTCTTCGTCAATGAGGTTTTCTCTTTTGAATTTAAGGAACAACTGAACGGTTGTTACCACATCTTTTTGGCAGTATTCTACAATTCTTTCGAGGTTATTTTCTTCGTAGTAAACGCCTCTCACTTCGCTTCCGTCAATATCGTCTTTTGGAGTTGGGATGTTGAAAATGTGTGCCAACAATTCCAGTGAAGTATAGCTTTTCCAATCGCCAAACTTCCAGAGTTCCATAGTATCGAGATGGCGAACTTCCCAGGGCTTTTTCCCTGCAATATCGAGTAGATTGGGAAGTTTTATACCATTGACGAGCATCCTCCTGGCGATGTAAGGAAAATCGAATTCTTTACCGTTGTGGGCGCAGAGTAAATGTTGTGGCTCGTTGAAGTGACTGTTTAATAAATCGGCAAAGTTTTGGAGAAAATCTGTCTCTGAATCGCCAGAGAATGAAGTTATTCTCAAACGTTTTCCGTTTGTTGTGTTGCGCATAAAACCAACTGAGATGCAAACGATTTTCCCGAACTCTGCGTAAATTCCGGCTCTATCGTAAAGCTCATCAGGTGTTTCTTCATCGGTTTTGAGTCTGTTTGCTTTTTTGGTCCACAGTGCTTTTGCCGGATCTGACAGTGAATCGAATGTTTTTTCTTGTGGGACTGTTTCAATATCGAGAAACAGAATGTTTGTTGTATCGATTTGTTCTAACATAAATGGTTATTTTATGAGTATTCCTCCTTTTTCCAGAACTGGAATTGTTATGTGCTCATCGCTTTCAAATGCATGGCTGGAAAAGGTGAATTTTTTATCGTAAAGTGTGTTCCCGTCATAAAAGCTCAACCAAAATTCATTGGTGAGTTTGTGGAGTTCTTCAGGAATTTGCTCTGCTTTTTGGGCTGTGTGAGGTTCCATGTTTAAAAGCTGCCTGCGGAGCACTGAGGTTTTCACATCTTCATCCTGGCGGGTACTATATCCTTTTGATGTTAGAAGTAATGTGTCAATTTTGGATTCTCTTGTATTGATGATATAGGCATTCCACACATTTTCACCTTCGTCTTTTTCCCTGACAATTGCCATGTGTACTTCATCATCTTTGGGAAAATGAATGTCTTTTTTCATGGTTAAATTACTTAATTATGACTAATGGTTTAGATATCGGTATACCTGTACTTTCCTGAATGTAAAGCACGTTATATACTCCCTGATTCAAATATGATAGGTCTAGTTTTACTTCACAAGATTTTTCATCAATTTCTATAGTGTTCATTGAATAACCATTGGGATTAATTATATAAATTTTCCCTGAGTTACATAATTGTCTATCAACCTGAATTGTGATCTTTCCATTTGAGGGATTAGGAAAAACCGAAACCCTATCTTCTAAGCTTAATTTTGGTTTAGTGTTGCATATTTCAGGATAATGCTTAAAGTTAATATCTGTGTCAGAATTCGTAAAACCTTCTGGAAGTCTTTTGCTGGATACAACTAAAAGCTTAGTATTTTCAATCTTTAAATTTTCAAAAAGCTCAACACTATCAGTATAGGCTACATTAAAAGCATTTGGTTCTATACTTTCTAGCAATTCGTTTACTTTATTCACATTATTAACAAATTGACAATCAACTTGCTTGTAAAATTTAAAGTAATCAACATCAAAGCTTTTGGGAAGTGAATTACTCTTTGGCTCATTGCTATTAGATTGAACAGCCAAATTCATTATTACGTGAAGGTATTCCTTTTTTGGGAAAGCTTTATTTAACAAATAGGGTTCGAAATCTTTTAAATTATCACAGTAAATTGGTTGAGTAGACAAAGAAGTATACTTTGTCGTTCTTCTCTTTAATTGACCATCAATATACCACTCAATGTAAGTAGGTTTCCATATCAAAGTGAATGTATGGAATTTTTTTGAAAAGTCTATGTCACTATTCCAATCGGAAATACAGTTATATACATTACCTTTCGAATACTCGTGATGTAAATTGAAGTTTGGCACCCTTGCTAACTTGTCAAAATCAACATTCCCAAAAAGGTCATGTTCGTTCCAAAACTCAAAAATATCTATCTCATTTTTACCTGGTCCTTCAAAAAGCCAAAAAGCAGGCCACATGCCTTTTGCTTTAGGTATTTTACACCTAATTTCATATTTCCCATAACCGAAGTTAAATTTGGAAAAAATCATTCCAGAGGTAAAGTCAAAAGTTCTTTTATTCCTATATCCGTCATCTATTATTTTATTATCTGGGTCATAAGGAATTGCTCTTCTGACTACTCTTTCCCTCTTAGCTATTAGGCTTAAAACTCCATTATTAACCTCAACATTCTGACTCTTATAATATTGCTGTTCAGGGTTCTCAACTAAAGACCTCCCCCAGGGATATTCAAATTGCCATGTATTTTCGTCAACTATAGTAGAGTCAAAATTATCTTCAAATACCAAAAGATATTCATTATTAGAGCATTCTGGATTATTGATCAAACTAACAACATCACCATTACATAACTGTGAAAAGCAATGATTAATAGTTAAGAAACAAATACATACTAATATGTATGAGTTAAAATATTTCATCTTTTATACTTCTTGTAGTTCGTCTTAGAAACATTTTAATTCATTGTAAATAATATGACTAATCTAAACATAAAACTGAATTACTACATTTGCTATCCTTATGTAAAGAAAGAACTGCCTGGATTTTACCCAGTTTAAGATGCTGAAAAACAAGTTAAACAAACTAATGTCTATCAGGGGCCTAATATTGATCTTTTTCATTCTTAGGCTGTTCAATATAACAAACCCTCCACTTGAAACCGGCCATAACTGGAGACAAGCGCTTACAAACATGATTGCCAGAAATTTTTATCAAGGTGAGTTTTCCTTACTTTACCCTAAGATAGACATGGCTGGAGCACTTTCTGGTATTATCGGATCTGAATTTCCATTATTTAATGCTCTAATCTATTTATGTTTTGAAATATTTGGTTTCGAGCATTGGTATGGCAGACTAATTAATCTAATCATTTCTTCAATTGGTATTTATTTCTTTTTCAAAGTTCTGAAGGAGTTATTCACTTCAAGAATCGCATATTATTCAACAATTATTCTACTGTGTTCTATTTGGTTCTCATTCTCAAGAAAAATAATGCCAGACACATTTAGTGTTTCACTTGTAATTATTAGCTTATCCTCTTTGATACAGTACATTAGAGAAAGCTCTATATCTAATCTTGTTTATTTTATTATTCTAGGGAGTCTTGGTTGCTTGAGTAAAATTCCAGCAATTTCTTTACTCTCACCTTTAATTATTATTTTTTTCATTCCATCAATTAACAGAAAAAAAAGAACTTTTATTTCATTTGCTGTTTTAATAGTCGCTTTCATTACCGCGCTTTGGTACTTTTATTGGGTACCACATTTAACAAGCACATATCAATATGAATTATACTTCCCAAAAACTTTAGCTGATGGCTTTCTAGAATTAAAGAATCATATACCCGATCTATTTAAACGATTCTATTTTAGTGCATTCCTATCTTACATAGCATTTGTTTCATTTATTATTGGCGCTATCTTCCTTGTAAAAGACAAAATGTATTATGCTTTATCTGGATTGTTAGCCGCTTTTATCATTTTTGGTGTGTTCATTATTAAAACCGGTGCTGTTTTTCCAACTCACAATTACTATATTATTCCATTTGTCCCTTTCATGGCTTTTACTGCTGGTTATTCAGTTAGCAAAATCTCAAATAAATGGGCAGCTGTAGTTTGCACTTTAATATTCGTTGAAGCTATTGCCAATCAACAGCATGACTTTTTTATTAAAGATGAAAATAGATACAAATTGAAATTGGAAAAAATTGGTCAAAATACAATTGACGATAAAGAACTGATTGTCATAAATGGTGGTAAGTCTCCACAGTTAATTTATTTTATAAACAAAAAAGGGTGGTCTGTTTCTAATAAATTTCTGGAAGATCCCACTAAAATCGACTCTCTAAAATCACTTGGAGCCCAAAAACTTATCATTGATAAAAAAACTTCAACAATGAATTATCCTTTCAAAAAGGCATATAACGGAGAACATTTTGAGGTTTACGACTTGCTGGAACCTCAAGAGCTGTAGTTCTCCAAAGCAAAGTCTAACCAGTATTCTACATCTTTTGGCAGTTCAAACTTGCCTCGCTTTTGACGGTTTCTTCCTAATCTGACAACCATTAAATCTTTGTCCGGAATCACGATAACATATTGACCTTTGAGTCCGCGCATGTAGAAGAAGTCAAAGCTCTCTTTGTAGTTGAGGTGGGTCCACCACTGATAACCGTACCGGTAATTTGGTTCGCCATTCGTTTCGTTGAGCCAATCTGCCGGCTTTACTGATTTTGAAACATATTGAGGCGGGATGAGAGTGTCACCATTCCAAACTCCATTGTGTTCATAAAGTTTACCAAAGCGGGCAAAGTCGCGTGCATTTGAGTTAAAGCAACAAAAAGCTTTTACATGTCCGCCTTCATGATCTTTACTCCACAAAGCAAAGTTTTTGGCGCCCATCGGTGTCCAGAGTTTTTCTTCAGCGTATTCACTGAGGCTTTTCCCTACGGCTTCCTCTACAACAAAAGCCAAAAGTTGCGAAACACCACTTTGATAGCTAAATACCTCTCCGGGGTTTTGAGTTACTTCGTACTTTTTATTGAGCTCCCAAAGATCCTGACCGTAATTGGCTCTACCCGGATAAGAAAACGGGTTGATATAGCTCTCATCAAAATTGATTCCGGCACTCATTGTCAATAAATGCTCAATGGTCAGATCCGCAGCTTTCCCTTCACAATACTGCGGAAAAAAATCGCACACTTTTTGATCTACTCCCTCTATATAGCCTTCTTCAATTGCTATTCCTGTGAGAGCTCCCACTATGGACTTCGCCATACTAAAAGAGTTAGAATGAGATGTGGGGCCAAAATTATCCCAATACTGTTCGTGACAAATTGAGTCGTTTCGGATAACGAGATAGGCAACGCTTCCAAGTCTTTTGTGTGCTTCAACATATTCTTCTCCTAATTCGTGGGAATTGTAGTCGCGGGCCAGCGGCCACTTTTGGATCTGACCGGTAGTATTGCGAACGGTATCGTTGACAAACTCAGGGTATTCATCAATTGACGGACTCATTTGTCCTTTAAAAACCGTCATTTTGAGAACGGTATAGATGTAGGTATTATTTGTTAGCACCAACGTGAAATGTGCTGCAACCAACACCAAAACGATAATAATGAGCTTTTTCATTTTCTTAAAACGACTGGTTTGGGGTAAAGGTAAAAAAGGATTTGGTTGATTTTGACTATTCTACAAACTCAACCTCAAATAAATTTGAAAAGTGTTTTTTGATTTTGTGTTGTACTTCTTGAACTGGGAGTTTTTCACCGAGTTCGCGCTCCATTGAGGTAACGTCTTTGTCGTCAATTCCGCACGGTACAATATTGTTGAAGTAATTCAAATCTGTATTCACATTAAACGCAAAACCATGCATTGTTACCCAACGTGATGTACGTACACCCAATGCGCAAATTTTACGAGCTTTATCTGATTCGGGATCTAACCAAACACCCGTATAGCCGGGGTAACGATCTCCTTTGAGGCCGTAGTCTGCCATGGTTTTGATGATCACTTCTTCCAAAGTGCGTAAATAGCGATGAATATCTGTGAAAAACTGGTCGAGATCTAGAATAGGGTAGCCAACAATTTGCCCCGGACCGTGATACGTGATATCTCCACCTCTATTGATTTTATAATATGTGGCCTTTTTTTGTTTTAAGCCTTCATCATCAATAAGCAAATTATCTGCCGAACCGCTTTTGCCGAGCGTGTAAACATGAGGGTGTTCGCAAAACAAAAAGTGATTCTCAGGTAACTGACCAGCAGAATCACTTTCGTGTTTACGGTTATACATTTTCAAATCGATTGCCTTTTTGAAAAGGCTTTCCTGAAAATCCCAGGCATCTTTAAAATCGATTTGACCCAGGTTTTTAAATAAGACCTTTTTTGTCATTACAGCTTAGAGAGTTCACCTTTAAGATGGTTGATCACTTCAATTTCAACAGGATCAACACCGTTTAGTTTAGACAAATAAAGGGAACACCAGTCTTCGAGATGGATGTGATAAAGTGAGCGCTGAATTCGCGTATCACCTTTACTCCAAATGTGATGAATATTTGAGGTGTATTTTTGTATGATTCCTTCATTGATATCAAGCCTGGTTCTGTTGCGATCGAGTTCATCTTCGTTACGAAGGAAAACCACTGAGATATCACCTTTTGCTCCGGCCCAGCCTACGAGTTCGTTGTGGTTCATCTCTGGAATAACCTGGCTATTGCACAACATTTTGCTGTTTTCGTTGAGTTGTTGGCGCATTCTTACACCAATTCCGGCATAACCATCGAGTGAATAGATGTAAGGTAAGGTATTCTTTAGTCCGTTAGCAACATCTTTTGCTTCACGCATAATTTCTTTTTCGTTGAATTCAAGAATATCGCGTGTTGTATTGATCTCTTTTTCGATATCAACATTGGCAAGGCCGTAATGATTGAAAAGGAAAAGTTGCTGAACCAGTGAATAAGCCAGCATAGCACGTGGCGGATTTCCCCCAGGTACCTTTATAATATTTCCATCGACATTTTCAACAATTTCTTCGAGCTTGCCGCCACTTGTTATGGCAGCAATTTGAGCACCTTTCGCAATTGCTTTTTCCGTTGCCGAAAGTGTTTCTTCAGTATTTCCTGAGTAGGAGGACGCAATAACCAGTGTGTTTTCATTCACAAAGCCTGGAACTCCATAGCCTTTATTCACTACTATTGGAGCCTGACAGGCATCACTCAACCAGTCTTTAATGATTGTTCCGCCAATTCCCGAACCGCCAAGACCAGTGATTAGTACGTTTTCTATAGGTTTTTGAGAAGGTTTTAAGTTCGCTTTTTGTCCAATTGTTAAAGCCTCTTTCAATTGATTGTTGAAGCCGGCTATTAAGGATTCCATCTTGATTTTGTTTTATGATTAAAGCAAAGAAAATGTTTTTACGGTCAGAACCGAAAAATATATCGACAAAATCATGCATCTGTACTCATAGATAGCATATTTCTAATGTTTTATTAAAGAGGTTTAAGCAATCATTTAAATTAAGTATGAAATAACTTCATTTAAACTATGTGCTATAAAGTTGTATTTTAACAATCATCAAATACTAAACCTGAAGCCTATTTTCACCCATCTCCCGGGCAACTGAACGTTACCGATATCTACATAATCCTGATCAAAAAGATTTGAAACCTCTCCATAAAACGAAACTTGCTTATAGCGATAGCGCAACCTCATGTTCATTAAAAATACAGGATCAAATGGCGTTTCTCTCATTTCTTCAGCGTTTCGGTATCCGCCAACTCGATCCTGATAGCTGCCATTAACAGTCAGTTGAAACCCGGCATACTCTTTAGATGTCAAAGCAATATCGGCTTTGTGTTGGAGGAAGTCGAGCACGTAACTCGACTCAAAATCACGACTGGTGGTATCAGCCATGAGGTATGTGTAACCGGCTCTGACCGAAAAAACAGGGAAATTCTCTCCCAGTAGCTTGTGAATATTGAAAAACCCATTGAGCTCTGCACCGTTGATATTAACCTCGGTTATGTTTGCCGCATACGCTGTGTCAGAATTGTTGTAGCGAATCCAATCGATCAGGTTTTTCCCCTCTCTGCGGAATGCAGCAACGTGGCCGCGAAACCACGATGACACAAACTTGGTCCCAAGCTCATAATTCATACTTTTCTCAGGCTCAAGTGTGAGACTACCTACCGAGTTTCCTCCTTCATAGTAGAGGTTAGTAAATGACGGAAACCGCAAACTCCGGCTCCATGAGGCATAAGGCTGAAAGTTTTTGTTGATCTTATAACTCACATCAACGCCCGGAAACCACTCGTCATCAAACTGTGAATTGATGTTGTACATTGTTCCCATCGACACGAAAAGCTGTTTCCACTTAAAATTGTGCTCGATATAAGCACTGTAGTTTTCACGCTCGTCAAATTGGGTAAATTGGGCATAAGATGGTTCGCGCGGGACAGCTTTTGGTTCAGCCAAATCATGCCCCAACACATTGCTGTAAATTTCTTCTTTGCGGTATTCAACCCCTACACTTGTTTCACCCAGCTTCCAGGTATGTGCTACGTTTAGGTCAGATCCATAAGCAACAGTTTGGTGGTAATTATGCCCCGTGTACCACGAGGGAACAGTGTCGTTTCCCATCACAAACCTTCCGTTTCCAGTTCTTTGGTAATAATCAAGTCCTTCACGGTAAAGCTCAAAACGATCGTGATGTTGGCGGTAGTAAGATCTCAAACGGATATGCGTTTTATCAAAATCGTATTCTGCTGTGAGCGAAGAAAAATAAGTCCTTGTTTTCTCAAACTGGCGAGGAAAAGTTGATGTATAAAAGTTTTGAGCTCCAAATCCTTTATCCATAAAGCCCGCATTCACCATTAAGCTGAGTCGATTCAAATCAGCTTCACTCTGCCAAAAAAGATTGGTTCGCTCGAAATCCGTATTCTCAATGTAACCGTCAGATCCGGATTTACTTGCCGAAATCCTGTGAGAGTGATTTTCAAAAGCTGTTGTTGCCGTAACCCCGGCCTGGTAAAAGTTGTATTCCCCACCAGTTACAGATCCTGAAACGGTATTTTGATCTGCATTTTCAGTGATAATATTGATCGCCCCCGCAAAAGCTGAAGTCCCGTAAATTCGGCTCGCTCCACCGTGCAGGATTTCAATACGCGAAACATCCTCTAACCGAACCGGCAAATTCATGTTGTGATGCCCTGTTTGCGGATCTGACAATTTCACTCCATTGAGCAAAATAAGCGTCTGCTCAAATGTTGCCCCCCTCAAACTTATGTCGTTTTGAACATTGTAAGGCCCGCGTTGCTTGACATCTACGTTTAATGCAAATTCCAGCAACTCCTCAACCGTTTGAACAGGTGCCTGCTCTATCTCCATTTTATCAATTGTCGTGACAACCCGTGCAGATTGATCAAACTGTTTTGCTGAACGTTTTTCGGTTATTGTAAACTCTTTTAGCTGAGTGGTATCATTAGTTTGCCCAAGACTAAAAGAACTAATTAACAAACCAATAGAAGCTATAACGGGGGTTTTCATAGCAAATTTTTGCGTGCAATTATAGGCTATTTTGGCAAGTTGTAATGAAAAAGTTCAATTCTTTAAAAGATCAGGAAAATAGCTCAACTTGTTAGCATCATGATCAGAGCCTAATGACTCATCGTTCACTAATCGATGTATGAGAGACGTAAAATCATAGCTTTCACTACCTTTGCCGCTCGAAATTTCACAGATAAAAAAACAGATAATGAGTCAACAACTATCTGAGCAGGAACAGGTAAGAAGAGAAGGTTTAAAAAGAATGCGCGAGTTAGGGATTGATCCCTATCCGGCTGAGCAGTTTTATGTAAACACCACATCCAGCGAGATCAAGAAGAAGTTTGAAGATGGAGAGGAACTGGATGATGTGGTAATAGCAGGCCGAATCATGAGCAAGCGCATCATGGGAAAAGCTTCTTTTGCCGAGCTACAGGACAGCAGTGGCCGCATACAACTCTACATCACTCGTGACGATATTTGCGAAGGTGAAGACACAACTTTTTACAACGAAGTATTTAAGCGCCTGCTCGATATTGGTGACTTTATAGGCATTCGCGGTAAAGTGTTCAAAACAAAAATGGGCGAGACAACAGTTCACGTCAATGAACTAACGATACTATCAAAATCGCTTCGTCCGCTACCAATCGTTAAGACAGATGCTGAAGGAAACACTCACGATGCTTTTGTAGATCCTGAATTGCGCCACCGCCAGCGTTATGTTGATCTGGTAGTGAACCGTGAGGTAAAAGATACTTTCGTGAAACGCACGCAAACTTTTGCTGCAATGCGTGAATTCTTCAATGGCAAAGGATACATGGAGGTTGAAACGCCTATTCTTCAACCTATTCCGGGTGGCGCTGCAGCACGACCATTTGTCACTCATCACAATGCACTCGATATTCCGCTATACTTGAGAATAGCTAATGAGCTTTACCTAAAGCGCCTTATCGTTGGTGGATTTGACGGTGTTTATGAATTTGCCAAAGACTTTCGTAACGAGGGGATGGATCGCACACACAACCCAGAATTTACAGTAATGGAAATCTATGTAGCTTACAAAGACTACATCTGGATGATGGACTTCACTGAAAAAATGCTGGAGTTTGTTGTGAACAAAGTGAAGGGCTCTTCAAAAGTAAAAGTTGGTGATAAAGAAATCGACTTTACAGCTCCGTTTAAGCGTGTTCCTATTCTCGAGGCCATTCATGAGCACACAGGCATTGATGTTCGCGGAATGGATGCTGCTGAATTGAGAGAAGTGTGCAAAAAACTCGATATTGAAGTTGACGAGTCTTTTGGAAAAGGAAAGCTCATCGATGAAATATTTGGCGAAAAATGCGAAGCCAATTACGTTCAGCCAACTTTCATCACAGATTACCCGGTAGAGATGTCGCCACTTTGTAAAAAACACCGCGAAAACCCTGATCTGACCGAAAGATTTGAACTTATTGTAAACGGAAAAGAAATAGCAAATGCCTACTCAGAGCTCAACGACCCCATCGATCAACGCGAGCGTTTTGAAGAACAACTTCGCCTGAGCGAAAAAGGTGATGATGAGGCGATGTTCATCGATCAGGATTTCCTTCGTGCACTGGAATACGGAATGCCGCCAACATCAGGAATGGGAATTGGAATGGACAGGTTGATCATGCTTCTCACCAATCAGGAAAGCATTCAGGAAGTGTTGTTCTTCCCCCAAATGCGCCCTGAGAAAAAGCCCGTACAAGCCACTCCTGAAGAGTTTCAGGAAAAGCTGGATATTACAAAAGAATGGGCTGAGACAATTGTGAGTGCCGGATTCAAAAAAGTTGAGGAACTCCTGGAAATGAAGTCAACTCAGGTTCATCAAAAACTGAATGGCTTTAGAAAGAAAAACAAACTCGACATCCCGGCTCTTCAGTTAGAAGATGTGAAGAAATGGTTTGAAGGAAAAGACTAATGATTTGAAGGCAGGGGAAGTTCGAGTATAAACGTGCTTCCTTTGCCTTTTTCACTTTCAACTTTAAGACTACCTCCGCACTCTTCCACAGCGTCTTTGGTCAGAACCAATCCGAGCCCGGTTCCTTTTTCATCGTTGGCTCCCAGGGTTGACGAACTTTTAGCGAAAAGCGTATCAATTTTTTCACGTGCCATTCCCATTCCATTATCAATCACCTTCAACTGAACCATCCCCTCTTTCCTGTGGCTTTCAAATCTTATTTTACCACCTTCATATACATACTTGATAGCATTAGAAATCAGGTTTCTCAAGATAAGGTCGAGCAATTGTTTGTCCACAATTGCCGTGTCTTTAGCGTCAACAGCATTTTCAACTATAATCTTCTTTTTCCTTATTGGGTTTTCGTAAAGCGAAACGATATGATCAACCGCAACTTTTAACTCCCTTTCATCGAGGTGAACCTCTAAACCATCAAACTGCGACTTGGTCCAGTGTAGCAAATTTTCGAGAAGCATTGATGTTTTTGAAGTTTCAGACTCCAGGTCCTGCAAAAATTCTTTTTCCTGATCAGTAGTTAATTCTCCGGAGTTAATGAGTTTCAACAGAGACGATATTGACCCTAGCGGCCCTTTAACATCGTGGCCAACAATTGATAACATTCTGTTTTTTACTTCGTTCAGCTTCTTTAGCTCTTCATTCTTTTGAGCGATTTTTTTGTTTGTGTTCAGCAGCCTTTCATTAAGCTCGCTTTTTGACTTATTAAAGCGGTACTGTAAAATCACCAAAATCGTGAGTATAAAAACTATTGCTACTGATACCCAAATTATCATTGTCTTTTTATCAGACTCTTTTTGAGCTTTGAGGTTTTCAGTCTTTAAAACAGCATTCTCCTTTTCTTTTTGCTCAGCTTCAAATTTCAACGAAAGTTCATCAATACGACTTTTCCTAATAGCATCTTCTAAACTATCATCAATAGCGACAAACTTTTCATAATAAAACAGAGAACTATCATACAGCCCAAGCTCTTTATAAACATCATGATACCCTTCATATACACCCACTTTAAGCCTTTCATCATCAAAATCTTTCACCAACATGTGAGCTTCTTTAATATGCTTAAGAGCAGAATCATATTGTTCTTTCATGTAAAAAGCTCTTCCTAAACCTAGATTCCCATAGTACAAACCTCTTTTGATTCCTAATTTTTGTGAGTACTCGAGAACTTTTTCTAAATGTTGAAAAGCTTTATCGGGTTGGTCAATATCAGAGTAAAAGGAAGCCAGGTTGCTATGTGCCACAGTTTTGCCGTACATCCTATTCACACTATTGTTGATATCAAGCGCTTTTATCAAATATTTTTTGGCACTATCGGTTTTGAGAATTTCATTATATGCCAGACCAAGGTTACCCATCGCCCGTCCTATTTGAACAGTATCTCCAACCTTGCTGGAAATATCAATTGACATTTTCAGGTATTTGATAGCATTAGCGTGATCATCATTTTGCCTGTATTTTTCTCCGAGATTATTGAGAGCTGTTGCCTCTGCATACTCCATATCGTTTTCACGATAAAATTCGAGCGCTTTCAATAAGTAATCCAGTGATTTGTAATAAAACCCCTTCTCAGAATAGGCTATTGAAATGTTATTGTAGGCATGAGCCTTATCGGTTGAACCCTCCTCCAATGCTTCAAGTGCTTTTTCGTAGTAGATGATTGATGAATCAAAGCGAGTATCTTTATTCAATATATCGGCATACGTAATAAAACTTCGCCCTTTTTCGTCAGGGCAATCGCATTCTTCAGCAACTGACATGGCTTGCCTGGCAGCTTTAACCGCCTTTTCGCGTTGCCCAAGGTCGTAGTAAGCTGAGGACTTAAAAGATAAAGGGATTACAGTATATTTAGTGTTCCCCAATTTATTGCCAATTTCAATAGCACTATCAGCATAATTAATCGTTTTTTGAAACTGATTGTGGCGATAGAGGTAAATCGTTATTTCACTTAGAGCTTTTACTTTTCCTGAATCAGTTTTTGAGTTTTCAAGTTTTTGATACAAACTATCCACCCCCTCCTGACCAAAGACGGAAAGCATTAAAACACAAAGAACCGATAGGGCGAATATTCTTTTGATCATAAATTTGAATGTGCGCAAAGAGTACTCACAAAATAAACTATTTCTTTGAAGAAGATTAACCTTAAGTAGCAGTATTCGCAAAATACGTGTAAATATGATAGGAAAATGCATTAAAATAGACCGTAATTCAGGTATTGGGTACATTGAAAATGAGGCCGGGTTCACCTATGGGTTTGATCTTGACGAACCATCAAACAAGTCAATAAAAACAAGCGATACAGTAGAGTTTGAACCTGTTCACATCGCATACACAAACGATAAAATGGCAACAGAAATTAAGGTTATCGACTCACAAGATTGAAAAATCGGATTAAATCTTCTCTACAGGCTCGTTCATCTTCTAAAAAGCCCATATGCCCGCTTTCTTTAAATAATGAATAGGTAACGTTTTCACTGTGCTTCGTTTGAGCGATGAGATCTGTCCATAAAAGGACTCCATCCTCTTTTCCAATTATAAAATGAACGGGGTAAGGATTAAACCTGAGGATTATTTCGCGATCTTTTCGCATCTTCATCCCTTTTAATGCTGCCACAATTGCACGAGGCGACATTTTCAATGCCTCTTTTTTCATCGCTTCGATTTCCGGCTTAAAGATTTTGCGGTTTTCGGGTCTGAATAAAAGCGGAATACTTTTTCGAATGAATGATTCGTGATCCTGCTTAACCAATTTGATAGCTTCTTCGCGAGCTATTTTCCTCACATCTGAGTCATTGCGAGCTGTTGAACAAAACAGGCAAATACCCTTCACATTATCGGGAAATGTTTCAGCGAAAGCCATCGCTGCGTAACCTCCCATGGAATGTCCTACAAGGATGACCCTGCGTAAATTCAACTCTTTCAGAACCGCTTTAATGGCTCCCGCCATCAATTCCATATCGTGGACATAACCAAATGTATCACTCTCGCCATGACCGGGTAAGTCGATACAAACAACACGTCTCGTTTTACCGACAAAATGCGGCAGGTAATTCTCCCACATTTTTGACGATTCTAAAAAGCCGTGCAGTAAAACTACTGCACGGCCACTTCCATCATCAGTGTAATGGATTTTTCCTTTTTTGAAATCAGCAAAAGGCATTAGCTGTTCATTAAATCCTCAATTTCATCAATTTCGATTGGGATGTCTCCCATTAAATTGAAATTCTCCTCGTCAGATTTAAGAACGTAGTCATCTTCAAGACGAATACCGATCTTCTCATCAGGGATATAAATTCCGGGTTCAATGGTGAACACACTATTTTCCGGAATCGGCTTAGACCATGAACCATAATCGTGTGTGTCTAGTCCTATATAATGCGAAGTTCCGTGCATAAAGAACTTCTTGTAAGCCGGCCAATCTGGGTTCTGATTCTTGACATCAGTTTTGTCAAGAAGCTTGAGGTCGATCAACTCGCTCTCCATCATTTTACCCACTTCTTTGTGATACTCGTTCAAAGTGATACCGGGCTTGAGAATATCATTGGCCATTTTTTTCACTTTCAGAACCGAACTGTAAACTTCTTTTTGACGAGCTGTATATTTCCCGTTAGCCGGAATCGTACGCGTCATATCACTTGAATAATTTGCGTACTCGGCTCCAAAGTCCATTAAGATAAGGTCTCCATCATTCACTTCCTGATCATTTTCAGTGTAGTGAAGCACACAAGCATTACCGCCAGAGGCTACAATTGGCGTGTAAGCAAATCCGTAGCTACGGTTCCGAATAAATTCATGCCAAAGCTCTGCTTCAATTTCGTGCTCCCAAACTCCAGGCTTAATGAAGTTGAGCAGCCTGCGGAATCCTTTCTCAGTAATTTTGCAAGCTTTTTGCATCAGGTCCAATTCTACCGGGTGCTTGACAGCTCTTAT
Organism: Salibacter sp.; assembly: GCF_031581065.1. Classification (NCBI taxonomy): domain Bacteria; kingdom Pseudomonadati; phylum Bacteroidota; class Flavobacteriia; order Flavobacteriales; family Salibacteraceae; genus Salibacter; species Salibacter sp. The sequence goes on along the minus strand of NZ_JAVLBN010000016.1, from coordinate 9,312 downwards.
CTCATGCATGATTGGAGAGGAACGTTTGTAAGAATGAGCAGGGAAGTTTTCCTTACACCACTTAATAAACCGATCTTCACGAGTTTCAACTTCAGTATTGGCTCTGAGGTGCTCATTTGTATTGAGGTACACGTTATTAGCATCTGCCATTAACTGATTGAAAATCTTATGAAAATCTTTTAGCCAGTAAACAGTTTTGATCCCACTTACTTCAGTAGCTTTTTCCTTCGTCAGTTTAGCTCCTTCCCAAACAGCAATTTCAGGATTTGTTTCAATCACGAATAAAACTTCACGATATTTTGGATCCGGAGCATCGGGAAAAAGAAGCAAAATCGACTCTTCCTGATCAGCCCCGCTGAGGTGAAAAATATCAGTGTGCTGCTTGAAAGGCATCGTGCTATCTGCACTCAATGGAAAAATATCATTGGAGTTAAAAACCGCAATAGATCTAGCTTCCATCTTTTCCATGAAACGTTTTCTATTGTGGATGAACAGTTCGTTTGGAATTTGTTCGTATCTCATATTTTCAATTCAAATTGATTTTTTTCAAACTAAAACAAAAATTACTTGTTCTCATATCAAAACACGTGTAAAATGTTATTAAGAATTAATCTAATTAATGTAATTGTTGTACGTGTTTAGTAGGGTGTTTTACATTTGTTATTCGAAACAATTCAAAACCAAAATAAAATGAGTGGATTTTTAAATCGTTCACTAGTCAAGAAGTATTGGATGGCAGCAACAGGGCTGTTTTTGTGTTTATTTTTAGTGGGCCACGTAACTGGTAACTTACAATTGTTAATTCCCGGTTATGAAGGAAAGCTGCAGTTTAACGAGTACGCTGTTTTTATGACTACGAACCCGGCTGTTAAGATTCTTTCTTATCTCACTTACTTTTCAATTCTATTCCATGTCATTGATGGCATTATGTTGACAAGAGCTAACAAAAAAGCTCGTCCTCAGGGATATGTTTACAATAAACCTCAGCGCAACAGCATTTGGTCATCACGCAACATGGGAATTTTAGGAACAATCATTCTTGTGTTCATCGTATTCCACATGCAGGATTTTTGGTATGAGTACAAGTTTGGCGAAACTCCTTTCATGGTGTCTGAACAAGGTCACCCAATAACCAAGTCAGGTGATGTAGTTGTTGATGGTGTTATCAACTCTGAATCTGCCAAAGTGATGAAAAACGGAGAAGTTGCAGGACTTGCAATGAAAGATCTGCACGAAGAAGTTATGGAAGCATTTCAAATTCCATGGATTGTAATTGTTTATGTGATCAGCATGATCGCAATAGCATTTCACTTGTGGCATGGATTCTCAAGTGCATTCCAGTCGATAGGAATCAATCATGACAAGTACACACCAATCATTAAAAAAGCAGGATATGCCTTCGCAATTGTGATTCCATTGTTATTTGCCATCATTCCTGTGATTATTTATTTGAAGTAATTGGAAAACGAAAGAGTTATGAGTTTAAATTCAAGAATTCCAGAAGGTCCATTAGATAAAAAATGGCAAAATCATAAAAATAACATCAACCTGGTAAACCCGGCCAACAAACGCAATATTGATGTTATTGTAGTGGGTACAGGGCTTGCAGGTGCTTCGGCAGCAGCTTCCCTTGCTGAGATGGGATATAATGTAAAATCATTTTGTTTTCAGGATTCGCCTCGTAGAGCGCACTCAATTGCAGCTCAAGGTGGTATCAACGCAGCTAAAAACTATCAAAATGATGGCGATTCAGTTTATCGCCTATTCTACGATACTGTAAAGGGTGGAGACTACCGCTCGAGAGAAGCGAATGTTTACCGCCTGGCAGAAGTTTCTACTAATATTATTGACCAGTGCGTAGCACAAGGTGTTCCTTTTGCGAGAGATTACGGTGGATTACTCGACAACCGCTCATTTGGTGGTGTTCAGGTTAGCCGTACTTTTTACGCTAAAGGACAAACTGGTCAGCAGTTGTTGTTAGGTGCCTACTCTGCACTTTCGCGTCAAATTTCCAAAGGAAAAGTGAAGCTGTACAACCGCCATGAAATGATGGAAGTTGTAAAAGTTGACGGAAAAGCTCGCGGAATCATAGCTAAAAACTTAGTTACCGGAGAAATTGAACGTCACGGAGCACACGCGGTTGTTCTCGCATCGGGTGGTTATGGAAATGTTTTCTTCCTGTCAACTAATGCGATGGGATCTAACGGATCTGCTGCCTGGAAAGCTCACCGTAAAGGTGCACACTTTGCAAATCCATGTTACACTCAGATCCACCCGACATGCATACCGGTTTCAGGTGATTACCAGTCTAAGTTGACGCTCATGTCTGAGTCGCTACGTAATGACGGCCGAATCTGGGTTCCGAAAAAGAAAGAAGACGCTGAAGCAGTCCGCAAAGGATCGCTCAAACCAACAGAAATCGCTGAAGAAAATCGCGATTATTATTTAGAGAGAAGATATCCGTCATTTGGAAACCTGGTTCCTCGTGATGTTGCTTCACGTGCAGCCAAAGAACGTTGCGATGCTGGATTTGGAGTGAATAAAACAGGTGAAGCTGTTTTCCTCGATTTCTCATCTGCAATTGAACGTTACGGTAAAGAAGAAGCAAACGTCAAGGGTATCGACAACCCGAGCAAAGCCAAAATCAAAGATCTTGGTGAAAAAGTAGTGGAGTCTAAATATGGGAACCTTTTCCAGATGTATGAAAAGATTACCGGGGACAATCCATACTACACTCCAATGAAAATTTATCCGGCTGTTCACTACACAATGGGTGGTATTTGGGTTGATTACAACCTGATGACTTCAGTTCCCGGACTGTATGCTGCCGGTGAAGCCAACTTCTCAGATCACGGTGCTAACAGACTCGGTGCATCTGCATTGATGCAAGGATTAGCTGATGGTTACTTCGTTCTACCTTATACAATAGGTGATTACCTGGCTGATGATATTAGAACCGGTGCTATTGATACAAACACGAAAGAGTTTGAAGAAGCTGAGAAAGAAGTAAAAGATCGTATTGACAAATTGATCAACAATAACGGTAAGTTTTCTGTTGATCAATTCCACAAGCGATTAGGCAAAATCATGTGGAACAAATGCGGAATGGCTCGTAATGCTGAAGGGCTTAAAGAAGCGATCAAAGAAATACGCGAACTACGCGAAGAATTCTGGAAAGACGTAAAAGTTCCGGGTAAAGCTGATCAGTACAATCCTGAACTCGACAAAGCAGGACGTGTGGCTGATTTCTTAGAACTCGGTGAATTGATGTGTGTAGATGCTCTAAACAGAGAAGAATCTGCAGGAGGTCACTTTAGAGAAGAGTATCAAACTGAAGAGGGTGAAGCTAAACGTGATGATGACAACTACAGGTATGTAGCTGCATGGGAATACACAGGCGAGCCTTCTGAAGCTAAGCTTCATAAAGAAGAGCTCATATTCGATAATATTGAACTTAAAACAAGAAGTTATAAGTAAGATTCAATTTGAATCTGAACGTGAATAAAAACAGAGCGATATGAAACTAACGCTTAAAATTTGGAGACAAAACGGCCCTGAAGAAAAGGGTGAAATGGTTGATTATCAAGTGAGCGACATCAGTGAAGATATGTCGTTTCTCGAAATGATCGATGTTCTCAATGAAGGAATCATTGGTGGCTCCATTGATGATAAAGGAAATTATGGTCCGGTTGCATTTGATCACGATTGCCGCGAAGGAATTTGCGGGATGTGCTCGATGTACATCAACGGTGAAGCGCACGGACCGGGTAGAGGTGTTACAACCTGCCAATTGCACATGCGTGAATTCAACGATGGTGAAACAATTTATATTGAGCCATGGAGATCTAAAGCTTTCCCAATTGTGAAAGACCTCGTTACAGACAGATCTTCATTTGATAGAATCATGCAGGCAGGTGGTTACGTAAGCGTTAACACTTCAGGCAACACACAGGATGGTAATGCTATCCCAATTCCAAAAGAAAATGCAGACTGGGCATTTGATGCTGCAACCTGCATTGGTTGTGGAGCGTGTGTAGCTTCTTGTAAGAACTCATCAGCCATGTTATTTGTATCAGCCAAGGTAACACAGCTTTCGCTCCTGCCTCAAGGTGATGTTGAGCGTAAAAGGCGCGTGAAAAACATGGTAAATCAAATGGATGAAGAAGGGTTTGGTAACTGTACCAATACCGGAGCTTGTGAAGTTGAATGTCCTAAAGGGATTTCTCTCAAGAACATTGCGAGAATGAACCAGGAATATATGAAAGCAAGCTTTACAACTGAGTAAAATATTCAGATTATTACAATAACTTTCAGAACCCTGCTGTCAATAGATAGCGGGGTTTTTACTTTCTCATAACAGAACCTTAATTATTTAGGGATATAGACGAAACTTAGAAGAACGATTTTTGCACCAAAATTTGATATCACTTCATCACATGCGAATCATCGTTTTTATCTGCTCAGTTTTGTTGTCATTAAACAGCTACTCCCAACTTATCATCAATGAGTTCAGCAACGGAACATCAGGCTCTAAAGAGTTTTTTGAATTAGTTGTTGAGGGAAGCCCTGGCTCTTTTCAGGATATAAGAAACTGGATCGTTGATGATCACAGTGGATTTTATGGTTGTGGCAGCGGTAACGGAATAGCTAGCGGACACCTCAAATTCGCCAATCATCAAAACTGGCAATGTGTACCGGCAGGTAGTATTATCCTGCTCTACAACCCAGCTGATGTGAACACATCAATTTCTATCGCAAATGATCCTACTGACAGCAATAATGATGGCGTTTATGTTTTGCCCATAACAACTGGAACTTACCTCGAAGGAAACAGCAGTACTCCTTCAAGTTCGAGTTGTAATTCATTTACCGGTCCTTATTCAACTCCCGGCAGCTGGAGTATCATTGCTCTGGGAAATGGAGCTGATGCAGCTCAGGTAATCGATCCGTCTAATACTTCAACAGCACATCATGCGGTTGGCTATGGTGGAATCAATGGACCGAACCCTGCTATTTACTTCAACGGATCAGGAAGTGGGACAAACTTCAGTTTTGTTAATACCACAAATGATCAATGGAGCCTACAAGCTAATTGGACCTCAGGAAATGCTTCTTCAAACGATAGTCCGGGAAGCCCTAACAATACAGCTAATGCTAACTGGTTGGCCAGCATGGCTCTGACCGTAGATGCTGACACTACACAAGGCTGTGCTCCTTTAAATGTTAACTTTACAACAAACTCAAATATTCCAGGCTATACATATTCCTGGGATTTTGGTGATAACAACTCTGGAAATGGCTCAACTACCAGTCACACTTACACCACAACAGGAAGCTACAATGCTGTGTTAACAATAGGAACGCCAGCAGGATGTTCTATTCAAAGAACAATTCCAATCTCAATCACGGGAGGAGGATCAGTAACAGCTCCATCTCTCAACTCAGTTTGTACAAACCAACAGCCTTTCGCGCTACCGGGCGGCACACCTGCGGGTGGCTCCTGGAGCGGAAATGGTGTTTCTTCCAATACATTTGATCCGCAATCTGCCGGTGTAGGTACTCACAATTTGACCTATACTGTTAGCGGTGCATGTGGCGGATCTGACCAGGTATCAATAACGGTTCAAAACAGCCCAAACGCTCAGTTTTCTCTCCAGTCATCGACCATTTGCGCAAATTCAAGTCCCGTTAACCTGAACAACTCTGGCGGAGGAACATTTTTCGGGAATGGAGTAGCTAACAATACTTTTAATCCATCAGCAGCGGGAATCGGAAATCACTCTATAGGTTATGCAGTGAGCAACGGAAACTGTTCTGACACAACTTACCAAACAATTTCTGTGATCAACAATCCTCAAATCAACTGGACACTTCCTGATACAATCTGCTACGGTCAGAACCGGACATTCATTGGTGGAGCAACTCCGCAAGGTGGTGATTATTTTCTAAATGGTAGTCAACTTGCTGATGACTCTATTGATGTTAGTAACCTGAATGTGGATAGCACATACACCCTAGCCTACAGTTTGGCCTCAACCAATTGTTTTGCGAGTGACACACAAATCGTTTACATTGAGGATAATCCATCAGTAAACATTCAGTTTTCAGGAGACACTATTCGTTGTAACAGCAACCCGGCTCAATTGACAGCAGCAGGAAATGGCAGACTTATCTGGAACAACGGATCTAATTCAGGTTCAATCACAGCTTCAACATCCGGAACTTACTGGGCTGAGCGAAATAATTATTGTGGTTCTGACAGAGAGGAAATTTCATTCAGTTTTTATGAAGACCCTCAGCTCTCACTTGATGAAAATTTAATTACAATCTGTAAAGGTGAAGAAGCAGTTATCAACGCAAGCTCAAATATCAATGATGTAAATTGGTCTAATGGTGTTACCGGGAATCAAATAATCGTTAATCAACCTGGCAAGTACACTGCAACAGTTACAAACGAGTGTGGATCAATGAGCAAACAAACCGTCTTACAAGTTGAATCACCAGAAGTTAAAATTAAGCATAATTCAGTAAAACTAAAAGAATACGACTTTGAAGCTATTCCTTCAAATTATGATGAGTACAGCTGGTTCATCGATGATGTTCTCGTTGAAACTTATCCTGATTTTAGGTATCTTTTTTCTGACCCAGGTGAACACGAGATAGTAGTAGAAACTAAGACCAGAAACAGTTGCCTGGCTTCAGATACGGTATTGATTGAATTACAAAATATTGATAATGTTTTCATTCCAAATGCCTTTACACCAAATGGTGACGGCATTAATGATAGATTGAAAATTGAAGGCGAAACACCACAGTTCTTTGAAGCAATTGTATTTAACCGTTGGGGAGAAGAAATAGCTCGCTGGACAGATATTCAGGATAGCTGGGATGGTAAGTATAGAGGTAAGGTTTGCGCTGACGGTGTTTATGTTCTAAAAGTCTCTTACAATAATCAGTCTTTCATTGAAACAGTTCAGTTATTTACTAGATAACGGCATTGCTTAATATTTATTCAATAAGCAAATAACAAGCTCATAAGCTCCTGTTAACATCCAAACAATAAGTTTGCTAACAATGCAAATTCTTGTTTTGAAGTTATGCCTGAATATTAGTGAGGTCAAAAAAAAATTGAAACCACACCTTATTACCTTACAGGTAACATTCATTTTTTTTCTTGCTATTGCATCAGCAGTTGGTCAAACGCAGGTTTATCTCCAGGACTTTGAGTCAGCAGGAGGTTACTCAACTTCAATCCCAGAATTCACTGATAGTTCTGGAGATTACTTTATCCGTACAAATGGAGGAAACATCTCTGCCGGAGTAAACTACACAAATACCCAGGGAGCTTACTACTTTGGAGCGCAAGACATCGATGGAGAAGGAGCCTCCTCAAACCAAACCCTAACAATAACCGGAATCAATATTTCGGGTTATACAAATCTCGAATTGAGAGTTTTTCTCGCTGAAGATGATGACGGCTCTAATGAAGACTGGGATAACTCTGACTATGTTCACTTCAACTACCAAGTTGATAATACCGGATACAACAATCTTTTGTGGCTTGAGAATGACGGAAGCACATACAATACAGCTCCACAAATCGACACAGATTTTGATGGAACCGGTGATGGAGCAATTATCACAGATGCCTTTACACAATTCACAGCTCCCATTTCAGGAACCGGCAGCTCACTCGATATTCAGGTAGAGTTCAACCTCAACTCAGGAGATGAAGACATCGCGATTGACCATATTGAAATTTACGCAACAAGTTCGTGCACTCCACCAACCATCAGCTCAATTCAGCCAAATAACGGCCCCGTTGGAACTCGTGTATTGATTCAGGGGAGTGGGTTTACAGTCGGAACCGGAACATCAGCTGTCGATTTTGGCTCCGTAGCTGCAGACTCGTTCAATGTGCTCTCAAACACGCAAATTGAAGCCTATGTTCCCTCAGGAGCTGGAAACACAATTGAAATTACAACGGATAATTGCCCGGAGACGTATTCAAGTTTCACGCTTACTGAAACTACAGGTTGCGGAGCAGGAAGCGGAACACCTACAGAACTCTTTATCAGTGAAGTAACTGACGCTTCGAGCGGAAGCCTTTCTTATATTGAAATCTTTAACGGAACAGGGTCTGCGGTAAATCTCAGCAATTATTTTATCGCTCAATACAACAACGGAAATAGTTCGCCAACCTGTAACATAACACTCAGCGGAACTCTGGCCAATAATGATGTTTATGTTATCAGCATAGGTTCAAATGGCGGGTTAGCCGATGCTTATTTCAATACTTGCGGAGGAGTCAACACCAACGACTGTATAAAGCTCCTTAAAAACAGCTCTATTATTGATGTTTGGGGGGATTGCTCAGGATCTAACTGGGTAGTTGGAGGAAATGCCGGATATACGTATCGCAGAAAAGGAACAGTATCAGGCCCCAATACAACATTCACACTTTCAGAATGGCAGGCTTTTAGCCTGGAAACCTATACCGACATCGGTAGTCACACCACTTCTTTTGGTCCATCTATTAGCATCACACAACAACCAACAGACGAAACAATTTGCGAGGGAGAATCCGCAACATTCTCGGTTAGCACAGCTACGTCCGGAAATGCATTCCAATGGTATGTTCATCCAAACAGCGGAACAAACTGGAGCACTGTTTCAAATGGAGTAAACACATCAGGAGCTTCAACAAACACATTGTCACTTACCAATATTCCATACAGCCAAAATAACTACCAGTTCTACTGTAAAATCACAAACGGCAGCTGCGAAGTTTACTCAGTTGCTGTTCAGCTAAAAGTTCAACCGGGTCCAATAACAACAAACATACTTCACAACTAAATTTAAACTGAATCATGAAATTAATCGCAACAATTACGTTTTTCCTTTTCGTGTTAGTAGCATCAATCAGTGCTAAAGCGCAATCGAGCAATGCTAATCCTCATCAAATTTGTGCAGGATCAGTAGAGCCTTACCGTGTTGATACAACAGGTACCACAGGTTCAAACTATACCTGGGGTGTTACGACTGCTGGTTTTACCGGAACTATTACCACCACGAATGCATCGGGGAGTGAAATCAGCCTCGACTGGGCTACTACACCGGTGGGCACTTACGAACTATTTGTAATCGAAGACTCAGCAGGAAGCTGTGTGGGCGATTCCGTTTTCCTCGATGTTGAAATTCAACCTGCAAACACAATCTCGCTTACATCGGCAGCGGGAACTGACAACCAAACAGTATGTGAAAACTCAGCGATCACTAACATCACTTACAGCACAACAGGTGCTACCGGAG
>NZ_JAVLBN010000015.1:0-48226 GCF_031581065.1 Salibacter sp. | reverse complement strand
CGTATTTCACCGCCAGTCTGCGAGCGTCTATTACGTGTCCTAAACCAACGTTATAAGAGGCAAGCGTAAATTTGATGACATCGGTTGTATCATCGAGTTCACGTTTCCAGTAATTTTCAATCCAATCCATGTATTGAGTTCCGGCAAAAATATTGGGTTCGGGCATGGCCAGTTGATGCGAGTCAACACCGTACTGAATGGCAGTTGCGGGTAATACCTGCATCAGTCCAACAGCCCCGGCCCACGATTTAACATTAGGATTAAAGTTACTTTCCTGCTTCACGACTGAAGCGAGTAGTGGCCAGTGCCAGTTGATCTTATTCGCATATTGTTTAATCACATTGTCGTAAGGAGAAATCATACCACCACCTTTTAAACTATACGAACTCTCAGCCTGTCTGCTTTTTTTACTCCATTTAAAATACTTGTTGTAGATGTAGGCGTAATCACTGGTGCTTTGCTCAGCAGTGATCCACTTATTTACGGTGTCTAGGAGTTTGTTTCCATTTTGAGGTAAAGCCCATGCGATATTCTGACTAAAAGAAACGGGCGTTTCAATATCCACATTTGGGTAAAATGGTTGAAAGAAACGAGCTACATTTTCATCCTCAATAGAGTATTTTATTTGTCCGCTACTCACCATTGCCAGGATACTATCGGCTTCAACAACACCTGCAAGCTTACCCACGTGAATGGTATCACCAATTTCATCACTTAAATTTATTAATCTCTCATAAAAGGAAGTTCCGGTTCTTACGTAAACCGTTTCATTGGCTAATTCAACGGGGTCGCGAATGAGTTCTCTCTCAACCTGGTTGCGCGTGAGTCTGCGAAAATCTTCTGGCATTCTCTGGATCAGAACCTGTTTGGTTCTTAGGTGAGGTTCTGAAAATAAAAAACGGTTTTTACGCGATGATGTCACCGTTAAGTTTGCTGCTGCAATGTGACCTTTTCCGGCATCCAAACTGTCGAGCAAGGCATCGATATCATCGACCACTTTTATTTCTAGATCTACATCTAGATATTTTGCAAAGAGATCGAGTAATTCGTACTCGTATCCCATTGGCTGACCTCTGTAAATAAAGTAGCTTGTAGCACTATTATCAGTTAGGGCGATGAGTTTATCCTTTTCCAGAATATCCTTTAGAACATTATTCTGTTCTTCCTGAGTTTTAGCTTCCTGTTCTTCCTCAATCGAATTATTACACCCTGTAAAAGCAAAAACGAAAAAGGCTATCCAAATAGCTTTACGGTTAAATAAAATATTCCAAAAATGATGACTATTACGAGTAAAAGTTTCCATGTTCCTTTAAAATATGCAGGTGTTCGTTTAAAATCTTTTCTATATGCCAGGCCGATGAAGATAATAAAAATTACGAACACCGCAACGGCAAATACGAGTTGACTATCTGAAAAGTTCATTATTAAACATTTTGGGCAAAACTATCTTTAATTTGCATAATTCTTTACAAGTGGATGAAAAATGCAGTACTTTGCAAGATTGATGGCATGAAATATACCGGTTACATAACGAGTTTGTACATGTTGTTGTTTTTGCTTTCCTGCGAGACAGAACAACCCGATATTCCGCAAACTGAAACGAACCCCAAAAGGGTGGGAACAAATATTGTGCTGAGCCTTCAATTTGCTGAATTGTTGAATGATATTGCATTTGAAGCTGCCACATCGCTGGTGGTTGATTCATCAAAAATTGAGCACGAGGGTAAATACATTGCTGCATGTTCTGACACAAACCTTACCCAAAAGGGAAATGGCCAAACAGAAATTGAAATCCAGTTTCATTCTTGCACGCTGGAAGGATCAATCAATCTCGATGGTCAACTCGTTGTAGAGGTGAGAGGAAACACACTTGAACAGGGAGCATTTTTCACGGTCAGAGCCGAAGACCTCAGAGTTGACGACTACGTATTGAGCGGATCGATGGATATTCAACATGCTGGCTACACTCAAGATGAAACAATGATTTTTAAAACCCGGGTTAAAGATCTCAAATACATGGGAATTGTAGGATATGGTGTTACATTCTCAGGTGAGTTTGACCGCGAGTTTAAAAGCGGCTATCATGACAATATCTTTTATGATGGTGAGGCTGCTTACGAAAACGATGAATTCGGCTTAACCGGAGGAGGTGAGATATTTGGTGCAGACTTTGATTCAACCATGGTTTTGATCGATAAAGAATTGGAAAAACGAAACGAATGTGTTTATTTTTCCAGAGGTGTTATCACGCTAACTACAAAAGGAAAACCCTCTCGCACACTCAACTGGGGAGATGGATCATGTGATAATAAAGTGAAAATGACAACCAACAAAGGAGAGTACGAAATAGAATTAATGAATCTTTAAAAACTTTGATAATCAATGGACAAAAAAGCACTTGAATTTCTTGAAAAGTATGTGAATACTGCTTCACCAACAGGATTTGAATCGCCCGGACAAGAAATGTGGCTCGATTATCTCAAGCCGCATGTTGATGAGTATTTTACTGACAATTTTGGATCGGCAGTTGGAGTTATTAACCCTGAAGCTGAATACAAAGTTGTTATTGAAGCACATGCTGATGAAATCAGTTGGTTTATTCACTATATCTCTGATGATGGTTTTCTTTATGTTCGTAGAAATGGCGGATCTGACCACATGATTGCGCCATCTAAACGCGTGAATATCCAGGGCGAAAAAGGAGTTGTAAAAGGTGTGTTTGGCTGGCCGGCAATTCACACACGCAAGAGCAAGGAGCAGTATCCTAAAGTTGATAATATCTTTATCGATTGCGGTTGTACCTCAAAAGAAGAAGTAGAAAAGCTCGGTATTCATGTTGGCAGCGTAGTGACGTTTGAAGATGAGTTTATGGAGCTCAACGATCGTTATTACGTTGGTAGAGCACTGGACAACCGAGTTGGCGGATTCATGATTGCTGAAGTCGCTCGTAGGTTAAAAGAGAACGGAGATGAGCTGCCTTTTGGGCTTTATGTTGCAAATGCAGTGCAGGAAGAGATAGGAACTCGTGGAGCTGAAATGCTCGTTGAGCGTATTAAACCTGATGTAGCGATTGTAACTGATGTTTGTCACGATACGCAAACACCGCTAATCAACAAGAAAACTGAAGGTGATCTTTCAGCTGGAAAAGGTCCGGTGCTCAGTTATGCGCCTGCGGTTCAAAACAATTTGCTCAAGTTGATCATTGATACGGCAAACAAGAACAAAATTCCTTTCCAGAGATTGGCAGCATCTCGTTTTACCGGAACCGATACTGATGCTTTTGCTTATGGAAATGGAGGAGTAGTAGCTGCATTGATTTCACTTCCATTGCGCTATATGCACACAACTGTAGAAATGGTTCATAAAAAAGATGTGGAACAGGTAATTGACCTGATTTATCACGCAGTTAAGTCGATCAAAAACAATCAGGATTTTCGATATATTAAGTAGTGAGTTCATAATAATTGAACTCTTTAGCCCTCATTAATTTTTAGTGAGGGCTTTTTTGTTGATCAATTTCTAGTTAAGTTTCTACCAAAAAAGAAAGCCCCTCGAAATTCGAGAGGCTTTACCAGCATGATATAAAAAAGTCCTTAGTTCACTGAATCTGATAATTCAGCACCAGCTTTGAACTTCACAACATTTTTTGCAGGAATTTGAATTTCTTTACCCGTTTGTGGGTTACGTCCTGTTCTCGCACTTCTTTTAGAGATTGAGAAAGAACCAAAACCTACTAGCGAAAGGCGATCACCTTTTTTTAGGGTTTTAGTAGTTGTGTCGATAAAAGCGTCAAGCGCTTTTTTAGCATCTGCTTTTGTGATTCCAGCACCATCTGAAATCGAGTCGATTAAATCTGCTTTGTTCATTTTGAATTAAAATTAGGATTAAACAATAAATTAATTTCAAATCGCTATCAAATTTATGGGAATAGCCAAGCTAGACAAGGGTTTAGACGAAAAACAGGCTTTTTTGTTAATAAATCGTGTGGTTTGTTAATAACTGGGCTTAAATTCAACCTCATTGCGGGTTTTAGCTCATTTTGGCGGCCAATTTTCCAATTCAACGAAATTCCGGTCCTTATTGAAAAATTCAGGTGACTGTATGCTGATTACTTTGAGTGGAATTTTGGATAGTGTTTTGACAGCGTGAACTACATTGGGCGGAATGGCTATTATATCTCCTGCTCTTACTTCTTTAAGTTCATCACCCAGCAGCATGGTTCCGTATCCTTCTATCAGATAAACATGCTCTACATGATTGCCGTGGAGATGAGGTTTAACTTCATTCTTTACCCAAATAACGAATGAGCTTACTTCTTCACTTGTATGCATCTTTTGAACATGTACGTTATCGTATTCTTCATTTGGAACTATGTCAGCCGCACTTTTCCAGAATTGACCAAAACCGATCTTGACAATAGAGATTAATAGAACACTGATGAATAATTGTTTCATATCAATTGAGTTTAAGGTTTTCTTTATCGTGTAAGCCTCGTAGGAAATCATTCGCTTTCATGCGTTTTTTTCCTTCTATTTGAAGTTCCTTTAATAGAATAGGTATGGATCCGGTTCCAACGATGAATTGATCGTTTTCGGTCAGAACCCTACCGGGGGCGAGCTTTTCGTAGTCATTAGCCGGCTCTGACCAGTAAAGCTTTAATGTTTTCTCTTTATCGCTTACACCTGATATTTTTGTCCATGCAGTAGGATAGGGGCTCAATCCGCGTATTTTGTTGTGAATTGTTTCACCATCTTGACTCCAGTCGATTCGGCAGTAGGATTTGAATATTTTGGGAGCCTTCCTGGGTTCACCTTCTATTTTAACCTCGCTTTGAGGAGTAGGTTCCAGATTGTTTTCATTATAGCGGTCAACCGTTTCAATGAGTAGCTTAGCTCCGGCTTTCATCAGTTTATCGTGAAGAGAACCGGCATTATCCTCAGGTGTGATTGCAACCTCCTTTTGTAGCAGGATATTTCCGGTGTCAATCTCATGTTTGAGCAAGAATGTTGTGACACCGCTGTATTTCTCGCCATTCATAACGGCCCAGTTAATTGGCGCTGCACCACGATATTGCGGAAGGAGTGAAGCGTGAACATTGATGGTCCCCATCGGTGGCATATTCCAAACTACTTCCGGTAACATTCTAAAGGCAACAACAACCTGCAAATCTGCTTTGAGATCTTTCAGATCCTTTATAAAGTCTTCGTCTTTCAGGTTTTTTGGTTGTAGAACTGGAATGTCGTTATCCAAAGCAAACTGCTTTACAGGGGATGCTTTGAGCTTGTGTCCGCGACCTGCGGGTTTATCGGGCATCGTGACGACTCCCACAACTTCGTGATCTGACCGATAAAGCGCTTCTAATGATTCAACTGCAAAATCAGGTGTCCCCAGGAAAACGATGCGTAGCGATTTGCTCATAGTCGATTGTTTTGCACAAAGGTGGTATTTTTGAGCTAATCATCTTCCCACCCGTCCCAGTAAGATAGGAAATCATCGAGTTCTCTGCGTTCTTTTTTAGTTGGCCTACCGGTACCCTTTTCACGATCAAATTGAACACGAGTTTGAATAACCTGTAATTTCTCTTTTTCCTCAGGCGGAGTAATATCTTCGATGTAATCAGGGACGAGCTTAGCGCCAACACGCTTTTTCAGCAACTCAAGCACGCGGTAGCGGAACCAAACTCCGCGCTTTTTTACATCGACTTCATCACCTACTGTGATTTCTTTAGCGGGTTTTACCACTTCGCCATCCATCTTCACCTTGTTGTTTTTACAGGCTTTTGTGGCAATTGATCGTGTTTTGAAAATGCGCGTACTCCACAGAAACTTATCGACTCGTACTCCTGCCATTCTTTTTTGTGTTTAAACTCTAAAGTATAACAATTACTCAAGTGTCAAAAACCAACTCTAAATAATTGTATGACTTTATTTTCACAAAATATGAAAGTGTTGATTGACAGGTTGTATAGTTTGTTGTTATAGTTAAAGCTAATTAATCGAAAAGAATAAAATGATGGATTAAGTTTGTGACTGTGAGAATTTTACTTCTCATTAGTTAAACATTAATTACCCTGTGGGAATTCAAAAGCTCTGCAACTATGCAGAGCTTTTCTTATTTTTTCTTCAATCTAAAACTGTTTGTTTCAACCTCTTCAATCGTTTGTTCATCGATCAATAGTCTGAGGTTTTCCAGCAGCGAATCCTTCCCGATGTTTGGATAAGCCTGCTCCGCTTCTTCGAGCGTGAAAGTTTTGTGAAGTCTCACGTATTCATTCAAATTAGCATAAGCGATGCTCCCTTTTTTCTTTTTGATGCAGTAGTCACAAATTCCGCATTCTTCGGTTCGGTTCTGACCGAAATAATTCAGCAACATTACAGACCTGCAGGTTTCTTTATTGCTCACGAAGTTTTCCATCGATTTGAGGCGTTTTTGAGCCCTTTCTTTCAGATCACTGTATGTCTCTGGCTGTAATCGGAATGAGGATGTGGAAATACGTTCGCGAGTGTAGGTGACAATGCCACTTTCGCTCTGCTCAGTGTAATCGACTATTTCCAGCTTTTTGAGGTATTTGAGTCCGGCTACGACTTCGTAGCGAGTTGATTTGAGCTTTTGTGCAATGCGTGATTCAAAAATAGAGATGTAGTCATCAAAGTAACCTTCATAGGATCTCAGGATTGTATCGATGAGCGGAGCCATTTTGGGCGTTCGCAATTTGAAGTCGTAAAGTGTTCGGTTATCGACCAGGAACATAAAGCGGGAAGTGTAAAAACCCGATTCGTTATAGCTGATGAGTCCTTCGCGCTGAAGTATTTTCAATGCACTAAAAACCACGAGCGGTTGTAAATCAAAATTGCGGGAAAACTTTTGAATATCGAGTTCGTGTGAAGTTTCAAACCCGCCACCTTCAGCAATTTGAAAGTAATTTCCCATGGCCTGGTAAATACGCTTTATTTCGCTGATGGGAGGGAAGCTCAACTCAAACCTGCGTTGTAACTCATCAAAATCGCTTTTGTGAAAGAGTGTTATCGCAAAAGACTTTTCGCCATCTCTTCCGGCTCTTCCGGCTTCCTGGAAATACGATTCAAGGTTATCGGGCAAATCGAGATGAAAAACCGTGCGTACATCGGGTTTGTCGATTCCCATTCCAAATGCATTTGTAGCACAAATCACTCGCGTTTTTCCCTGAATCCAGTCTTGCTGAATTTTTTGCCGATCATCACTTCTCAAACCTGCGTGGTAATAATTTGCGCTTATTCCCTGCCTGTTGAGCCAATCGGAGTATTCTCGTGTTTTCCTGCGCGATTTAAAATAGATGACTGATGATCCCGGGTTTTTTTGCAACGCTTTTAACAGGAGAGGATCTTTCTTTTCTGTCTCGGTGATAAAATAGGAGAGGTTTTTACGAGCAAAATCACCTTTGATAATATTTGATTGCTCAAAATGGAGTTTTTCCTGAATATCATCAGCTACTTCAGGTGTGGCAGTTGCGGTCAGAGCCAAAACCGGCACATCGGGCAGTAGTTCCCTTATCGATGCTATTTCCAAATAGCTGGGCCTAAAGTCGTATCCCCATTGAGAAATACAGTGAGCTTCATCGATTGCAAGGAGTTTGACATCCATTCTTTTGAGTCGCTCCGTGAAAAGATCAGTTTTGAGTCGCTCGGGAGAGGCGAAAATGAACTGGTATTTGCCGTGAACAGCGTTGTCGAGGACAATATCGAGCTGACGATAGTTGAGCTCTGAAGTGAGCGCAATAGCTGAAATTCCTTTTTTCTTCAACCCATCAACCTGATCGTGCATCAGTGCGATGAGCGGAGAAATAACAACCGTTAATCCGCCAAGCGCAATACCCGGAACTTGATAGCATATTGATTTACCGCCTCCTGTTGGAAGAAGCGCCAGGGTATCTTTACCATCGAGTACGCTCTTAATGATAGGGCGTTGCATGGCTCTGAACGAGTCAAAACCCCAGTACTTATTCAGTATGTTTAAAGGACTTTCCATTGTGAAAAGGCCAAATTACGAGAACGAACTGAGTTGCTCAACGATTACCGTTTTTCTTTTCCGCGCAGTAAAGCGTTTTCATCAATTCCGTTGATCACCTCTGTTTGGATGCCATCACTTAATCCGAGTTTTACGGGAGTACGCTCAAATACTTGTGAATCCTGCTGAACATAAACGTAAGCTTTGCCTTCTTTATACTCGACAACCGATTCACTTATCGAGAGAACATCTTTGCGTTCAGCAAGTGTAATTGATGCATTGGCAGAGTATCCTGCTCTTATGAAAGTTGAATCATCCTGTAATACTTCAGCCTTGATTTTAAACTGGATAGCTCCGTTTTTATCTTCGCCTTTTGGCGAAATGTGTTCCAGCTTGGCATCAATAGTTTTATTTTGAAGTGCGCCAATTGTGAGCGAAATATCCATTCCTTCCTGAACTTTTCCCACTTCAGCTTCATCCAAAAAACCTTCAAAGATCATTTCGCCCATATCGGCAACTGATGCGATGGTTGTTCCTTCATTAAAAGTGTTGGCTTCAATAACCTGGAAGCCGCGTTCTACTGGAACGTCTAATACCATTCCCGAAATAGTTGAACGCACAATTGTATTTGACGCTTCTTGTGAAGAGCTGTTAATTCCTTTTTGAATGATGGAAAGATTGTCTTTTGCTGCTTGTAGCTCGAGTTTAGCGTTTTCGTAAGCGATTTCAACTGGTTGAAAATCTGCTTTTGAAATTACGCCCTGGTCGTAGAGCTGCTGGTTGCGATCAAAATCCTGTTTGGCGTTATTGAGCTGAATTTCCGCCTGTTTAACGCGGTTTTGTGCATTGTTGAGATTCACCATGTCTGGGATGATCTTAATGCGTGCAATGCGATCGTTTTCGGTTACTCTGTCACCCGGTTCAACGTAGAGTTCATCGATGATTCCTGATACTACTGGTTTGATGAGAATCTCGTTGCGTGGAGTCACTGAGCCGGCTGCCACGGTTTGTTGCTTGATGGTTCTGACCGATGGCTTTACCGTTTCGTAAACTGTTGCAGGCTCCTGGTTTTTGTTGTAGAGGTAAAAAAGGGTGTACCCAAATCCTCCTAAAACTGCGAGTAACAAGATGGTGCGAATTGCTGTCTTCATATTTATTCAGTTCTTAATGCTTCAATTGGTTTAATTCTAACTGCTCGCGATGCGGGCATGATTCCGGCAAATACTCCTGAAATGATCAAAATCAATAGTGCCGTAACGGCTATTGTAAAATCGACTTCAGGGTTTGCGAAAAACTTGTGTTGTATGAGTTGGCTCGTTTGTTCCAGCAGGAAAACTCCTGCAATAAACCCTAAAATACCGGCTATCGTGGTCAGAACCATAGATTCTAAAATGATTTGCTGGATGATGTTGAGTGGAGTTGCACCCATTGCTCTGCGAACGCCAATTTCCTTTGTACGCTCTTTTACGATGACGAGCATGATATTTGATATGCCGATTACTCCGGCCAGTAATGTGAGTGTACCAACTGTCCAGGAGAGAATTTGAATTCCGGAGAACATATTGAGGAAACGCGTCATTTCGCGTTCCATATTCCAGGCTCCGATTGCTCGCACATCACCAGGATGAACAGAGTGTGCTTTTTTTAGAACTTGTTTAGCTTTTTCCTCAACTGATGAGGCTGAAACACCATCATCTCCGGTTAGTACAAACCAGCCGACTTCATTTCCTTTGTTGAAAGTGCGCTGAAATGTAGTGAAAGGGATGTAGATACTGCGGTCTTCATTCTCAGCTCTATCACCACTGAGTGATGATTTGAACTGGCCAATTACTTTAAAATACACATCATTGATCTCGATGTATTTGTCGAGCGGATCTTCTCCTTTTTCAAATAGCTCCTCAGCTACAATATCACCAACCACGCAAACTTTTCGGTAATCGGTCATGTCGCGTTCGTTGAGGAAGCGGCCTTTAGGGATTTGAAGTAGTTTTACGTCTTTAGCTTCAGGAGTGTAGCCGTTAATCTCAAATGCTCCAATTTTATCTCCTCGCGATACATTGTTAGCTCCTCGCCAACCGCCAAGTTGCAAACCGGGCGAGATGAGGTTGATTTCAGGAACCTGAGTTCTGAGCAGTTCTATATCGTCATTGGTAAATTGAATTCTGCGACCTTCCTGGTAGCCGGCATAAGGTTTGCTCGTGAACATTGACCACATGAAAACGCTGTTTGCCACTCTGCCCGAGAACATTTGAAGAGTTCCGTTTTTGAGTCCCTGTCCGGCTCCCAACATGATAATGAGCATGAGAATTCCCCAGCTTACACCAAAGGCAGTGAGAGCCGTGCGAAGCTTGTTGCGCGACAATGTAGCGTATATTTCGTTCCACTGGTCTCTGTCAAACATTACTCATCTCTTAGTGCAACAATGGGTTTTACTTTAGCTGCGTTCATAGCAGGGAACAGACCGGCAATTCCGCCAGCTATTACCAATAGAATCACTGCCCAAATAGCAGCTTGAAAATTCACTTCAGGGTTTTGGAACATAGGAGCCTGAACGACTGAAGACAAATACTCCAGAAGGGCAACTCCGCTGATCAAGCCGATGTAACCTGCAATGGATGTAATAATCACAGATTCCATTAGAACCAAAATCACAATGGAAAATGGTGTAGCGCCTAATGCTTTTCTGATTCCAATTTCTTTTGTCCGTTCTTTCACTACAATCATCATGATGTTGCTCACACCAATCACTCCGGCTATAACGGTCATGATACCAATTACCCAAATGAAAAGGTTGATGCCAGTAAAGATACTGTTGATCATTTGGTATTCTTCAGCAAGATTTCTCACGCGTAGTGCTCGTGTATCTGTGGGGTCGAAGAGAAGTTTTTTTGAAAAGTAATCGGTTACGCGTTCAGTCATGGAGTTTACTTCTTCGAGTGAAGCATCGCCAGTTGAGAAGATGATGCGCTGGAGTTGGTTCTGACCGTTATAAATTTTTTGAGCAACATTGACCGGGACGTAAACGGTGTTTTCCTCGCCTGATGAACCTTCATCAGTGAAGACACCAATCACTTTGAACATCGTGCCTGCCATTTGAAGATTTTCACCAACGGGATTGGGTCTGGTTGGAAAGAGTTCTTGCTGAACCTTACGGCCAATAACGATGACTTTTCGTTCATCATCGAGGTCTTTTTGGTTGATGTATCTGCCGCTTTCCACAATGGTGTTTTCCAGGAACTTGTGATCTGGATGGACAGAGCGAAGCGAGAAAGAGCCACTGTATTTCTCAGAGGAGACTTGTTCGCTCCATCTCATGAACCGGCCGGTAATGTGCTCAACACCGTCAATGTTGTTTTTGATGTACTCGTAATCTTCGTTCTTGAAAACGATATTCCGATTGGGCTGCATGCCCTTGTAAGCTTTGGAAGTACTTCCGGGAGTAATAAATACAGAATTAACCGCATCATCTTTAAAATCTTTTTCTACTCCGTTTTGTAAACCTTTACCTGAGCCGAGTAAAATAATAAGCATGAAAATGCCCCACGCCACGCTGAATCCCGTGAGAAAAGTACGCAGTTTATTTGTGCGTATGGTTTGTGCTATTTCAGCGAAGCTGTCGCGGTCAAACATTTTTTTCTATTCTGCCATCTTTTAAACGAATAATACGATCGGTCATTTCAGCAATGTCGTTCTCGTGCGTTACGATCACAACAGTATTACCCTGACTGTGAATTTCCTTGAGCATGTCCATCACGCTGTGTGATGTAGTTGTATCGAGTGCTCCTGTAGGCTCATCAGCCAATATAACTTTAGGGTTCGTAATGAGCGCCCTGGCTATTGCAACACGTTGTTTTTGTCCGCCCGAAAGTTCATTTGGCAAATGGTGAGCCCATTCTTTTAATCCAACTTTTTCGAGATATTCCATTGCCTTTTGATTTCGTTTTTTGCGCGATACTTTTTGGTAATAGAGTGGAAGAGCTACATTTTCAAGAGCAGACTTAAAACTTACGAGATTGAACGATTGAAAAATAAACCCGATAAAATGATTGCGGTATTTAGCTGCTTTTGTTTCGTTCAGATCCTTGATGAGCATGTCATCGAGCAGGTACTTGCCCGTGTCGTAATTATCCAGTATTCCGAGAATATTCAAAAGCGTAGATTTCCCACTTCCTGAAGAACCCATAATGGAAACCAACTCACCTTCTTTGATGTGCAGATCAATTCCTTTCAAAACCTTGAGCGAGTTAGCACCAGTCTTGTAGGATTTTTCGATATTCTCGAGTTTAATCATAAAAGCAAAAATAGCTTTTGAATTGGTACAGGAAACACATTTTTTGTCGGGCGGAAGCTTTGCGTGACAAGTGGCTGTATCGGTTTAATTGACCGTGAAAGTTGCACTGATAGGTCGGTGATCTGAAAAGCTTACAGAATGGGTACGGAAATTCTTAAACTGGACAGAATGACTGCCGTAGATATAGTCGATTCGCATACTGGGGATTGTTCCAAAACCTTCATAGGTTAGTCCAAAACCGTTTCCGGATTCTAAAAAGGCATCCTTCATGAGTTCACTCACTTGCTGAGTATTAAACGTAAAAGGCGTTTCATTGAAGTCTCCGGCAATGATCATAGGAAATGGACTTTCACTCATGTGCAGGAGCAATTCATCTACTTCTTGTGTTCGCCTTTCAGTAGCGAGGATCAACTTTTTCAAGATTGACTTTCCACCTTCAATGTTTTCGTTATTCGGTTTTTTGGATACATCTTTCAGGAACTCATAATCACGGTTGTTGAATCCGAGTGAACGTAAATGAACATTGTAAATACGAATAATTTTATTCCTGATTTTTATATCACTGAAAGTAGCATTAGCCTTAGAGTTTTGTTGGTCAGATCCGGGAACAACAACCCCCGATTTTACAATTGGGTACTTCGATAATGTAGAGAGCCCGAAAAAATAATTGGGCTTGTCGCCTTTGGTTTCCTGGTACTCAAAATAAGTATTGGTAGCATTGAGTCGTTTTGGTACGAGGTGGTAATTTTGAGTGTTTTCCCCTTTTTGACCGTGGTAAAACTCCTGTAAAAGATAAACATCAGCGTTTTGCCTACTCAAAAAACTCACAATACTGTCACGAGTTTTGAGGCTATCTTTCCAACTGTATTTATTGAAAAGACGAACATTATAACTGAGTAGCTTAATTTCATTTGAATTACCAGTTACACGAACTTCATCTTTGTTGTAAGCATATATTTCAAGAGGCTTAGGGAGTGTTCCCAAAATTGCCGCCAAGGGTAGTATAGCCAGCAATGGCTTAAAAAAGAGTGCAAGAATGATGAAAGTGAGATTAGCAAAAAGCAGGTAAGGGTAGAGCAGTCCTAAAACCTTGAACTCAGGAAGGAACTGTAAATCCACTTTAGCCGATAGATGGGATAGTAGAAGTACAAGAGCCAAAACGATACTGGCGATTAAAAAAATGGCGATAATTACTTTACGCATAACCGCAAAGTTAACGTTTGCTCATCTTAAAAAGGAAATCTTTTTCTTCAGAAGTTAAACTATCATAACCCGAGTGAGATATTTTATCGAGTATATCGTCTATTCTTTTCTGAACCTGATCATCAGTCATAGAAGAACGGTTAGAGCCTTTGGAAGCTGAAGCTTTGCGCTTCCCGGCCGACTTCTTTTTCGGGTTTTTGTGTACAACTTTCATCTTTGGTTTTGGTTGCAGCGCTTTCCAAATGTTTTCGAAGAAGTTGATTATCGGATCGGTGATTTCTTTTCCGTTTTTGAGTTGCATTCCGTAAAGCAATCCAAAACCGGCTCCACCAACGTGTGCTATTTTTCCTCCTGTATTGGCGTTTAGATCCAGGATTGTCGACAAAATGAACCCAACGAGAGCGAGGTATTTCAATTTGACGTTTCCAAAGAAAAGCAGCCTCAATTGAAAATCAGGAAGTAAAGTGGCAGTACCTATCATGACAGATAAAACTCCGCCCGATGCTCCTATCAAAAAGCTGGATTGAGGAATGATTGAAGGAAAAACTGAAGCGAGCACGTAGAGCAATCCGCCAGCTAAGCCACCAAAAATGTAGAGAATGAGGACACGGTTCTGACCGTAAATATCAGCTAAAATGCGGCCGAGCCAATAGAGCCACAACATGTTGAAGAGAAAGTGGAAAAAACCTTCATGCACAAACATGTAAGTGAAATACGTCCAAATGTGGATGAGTGAATTCAGGATTCCGGCCGGTAAACCAATAGCTCGCAAAATAGTCTCGTCAGTTGCCGGAGAGGCAATAGCCAACGCGATGTTGAGCACCAAAAATACAGCCGCGTTGATCAGTATCAATTTTGATAAATGATTGCGACCGTAAAGGACTTTCTTTAAATCTTCAACGATGAAATTATTTGTCATACGAATAAATCAGTGTTACCCTATCCTCTTTTATATTTAACCTTATCTGGTGCTTCGTAAGGATCGAGTTCAATTATCTTACCATTTTTTTCTATAATCAATGGACTGTTAATTTGTCGCTTGTATTTTACGAGTCTTTCGTAAGTGAGTTCAAGCCCCTTGACTATTTTGTCATTGACGTTATTTGATTTTTTTTCTTTTATCATATTGATGATATTATTTTATTCCACATTTCATCGATGTAGATATCTGTTTTTCCGCTTTGATTCTCAGCAATGACCTGGTGATTATTTCCTGAGTTATCGATAAAAATCCAATTATCTACTATTTTCTCATAAAATTCAAAAAAGTTGGCTATTCCGTTTTTGTAACATCTTTTGATAACATTTACCGGAATGTCGTGTCCGCCTTCTTTAACTCTTTGTTTCACGCGGCTAATTGCCAGCTCAGTAGATGATAACCAAAAAAAGATACAGGTTGTTTCATATCCTTCATCCTTAGCTCGTTTAATAATATTGAAATAGCTCTTTGTGGCTAAAGTGGATTCAAAAGAAAAACTGTTTCCGGCATCTATTAGGCTTTTAATCTTTTTCAACATTATTCTGCCAGCTTCAATTTTTGCTTTATCGGGATTGAAAGGAGATAAACCTCTCGCTATTTCATCAGCATTTATAAACTCTTCACAATCGAGAATATCAGGTAAAATAGTATATGAAGCAGTTGTTTTACCTGCTCCGTTACAACCTCCTATTATGTAGAGTTTTTTCATTTATATCAAAAACTTGATGAGCCTAATAATAATCGTTAAAAGAGTTGTTTTGGTTTCGGTTTTGCCAAATTTTAATCAAAATATAACCAAATAGCATTCCGCCAAGGTGAGCAAAGTGAGCTACATTATCACCCGGGCTATTCATAATTCCTGAAACAAATTCGATTAAACCATATCCAATAACAAAGTACTTGGCTTTTATTGGAATTGGAAGAAATATAAGAAATAGCCGAACGTTAGGGAACATCATTCCAAAAGCGAGTAACAACCCAAACAACGAGCCTGATGCACCTACCACATTTGGCAAATTGAGGAAATGCAAACGGTATTCATTCATGAATGTATAAGCCTTTTCCAGGTCTCTTTCAGAACCTACGCCATCAGCAACGCTTTGCAAACTTGGCTGAGCATTGCGAAACATATCGTACATATTTCCGTGAAATTGCTTGCTGATTTCAAACTTGTGCTCGGCAAGTAAGGCTCTGAGTGTATCTGATGAAGGATTGTTCAAAAACTGGTCGATTAAGCCAATTACCGGACCAATATCATTGAAGTATAGAATCACATAATGCAAGAATGCTGCACCAATCCCGGTAATGACGTAATATGTGAGAAATCGCTTAGATCCCCACGTGTTTTCGATGGCGCTACCAAACATCCACACGGCAAACATGTTGAAGAAAATATGTGAGAAACTACCGTGCATGAACATATAAGTCACTACTTGATAGATCTCGAACTTTTGAGAACCAACCCAGTGTAATCCCAGCATATCATTGAGGTTGATGCCGAATGAGGATTGCAACATCATTGTGGCCAGAAACATGAGTCCGTTTATGATCAGTAAGTTTTTAACTACGGGAGGCAACATTTGAAAGCCTCCAACTCTGTGTTGGTTCATCAATTAAATAGTTTGTCAAATTCTTCAATCGTAAAAGTATGAATAATAGGTCGGCCGCCCGGGGTGGTGTAGGGGTTTGAACAGGCAAAAAGCTCTTCGATCAAAACCAACATCTCGTCACGAGATAATTCTTTACCACCTCTAATGGCAGTTCGCTGCGCCAATGAGCGCGCAAAAGCTTCCTGCTTATCTAACTTTAATTCCTGTAAGTTGTTCTTGTAGTTCTCTAAAACAGTCTCCAATAATTCCTGAGGGTCCTGGTTGACAGCATAATCAGGCATTCCCTGAACAACAAATGTCGTTTTCCCAAATCCCGATAATTCAAATCCCAACATTTTCAATTCATCGCTCAATTCTTCAACCAATGTAGCATCCTGAGCTGAGAACTGAACTTGTTGCGGGAACAGTGATTGCTGCGAACTGGCCGGATTATCAGCCAAAAAATCAGTAAATCGCTCAAAGAGAATGCGTTCGTGAGCTCTCGACTGGTGAATCAAAACGGCACCAGACTTAATCGTTGAGAGAATGTATTTCTTGTGAAGTTGAATACACGGCATTTTGTGTTGTTCCTTTTCTTCAACTTCAAATGATTGTTGATGCGTATCACCGTGAGTTTCATTCTCCTGATCGAGGTGTTGAGCCGTCCATTTTGCCATTTCAGGATTAGCCTGAAAGAGCTTTTCGTAATTCTCTCGTTGCATCGCCTTTGATGCTTCAGAACCACTGAGTTTCTTTCGGTCAGAGCCGGGTTTCCCGCCAAACTGTTTGTTCTCTTCAAACGGATTGTAGCTCGTATCCACCTTAATTTGAGGAGGTGTAACCGGCTTATTTGTGGACGGACCATCAAAACTGGTTTCCTGTTCAAAATCGATGGTTGGTGTAATGTTGTACTGCCCGATTGCCTGCCTTACAGAGCTGCTCACAATTGCGTAAATAGCCCGTTCATCTTCAAATTTTATTTCAGTCTTTGTCGGGTGAATGTTGACATCGATAAAATCCGGTTCAACCTGAAGTTCGATGAAATAGGAAGGATGATAACCTTTTGGAATGAGCTCTTCCATTGCCTCACTAATAGCGTGATGCAAGTAGTGTGATTTGATGAAACGTCCGTTGACAAAGAAAAACTGCTCACCTCGAGTTTTGCGGGCAGACTCCGGTTTTCCAACAAATCCGCGCAAGTCCAAAATATTCGTCTTTTGCTCAACAGGTACCAGTCGTTCCCTGAACTTTTTCCCAAACACAGCTACAACCCGTTGCCTAAATGAACCCGGATCCAGGTGAAACAATTCGTTATCGTTGTGATGAAATGTAAACTTGATGTGCGGATTTGGCAATGCAACGCGTTCAAATTCATCGATGATATGGCGCAATTCAACCTGATCACTCTTGAGGAACTTTCTGCGTGCAGGAACATTGTAAAACAGGTTTTTAACAGCTATTGATGTTCCGTTTTTGGTTTGAGTGGGTTCTTGTTTTTTCACTTCAGATCCCTCCACTAAAACCTGAGAACCAAGGTCGTTATTGCGCTCTTTTGTTTTGATCTCAATATGTGAAATCGATGCGATTGAAGCGAGAGCTTCACCGCGAAATCCCATTGTTGTGATGGAAAAAAGATCATCTGAGCTGCGAATTTTGGATGTGGCATGGCGTTCTAGAGCCATCCTGGCATCTTCGTCACTCATTCCGCTACCGTTATCGATTACGCGAATGAGTGTTTTGCCGGCATCTTTCACAATGAGGTCAACCTCAGTTGCGTCAGCATCTACAGCATTTTCAAGTAGTTCTTTAACTACAGATGCGGGTCTTTGAATAACTTCACCCGCGGCTATTTGATTGGCAATGTTATCGGGTAACAGTTGAACGATATTCGCCATTCTGATTTTTTCTCAGTTTAGTGTTAAAATGGTAATTGGAAATCTGTAAAAATGAACAGATAGAAGAGGAGCACAAGTACTCCGGCTATGAGCGCGATCCTGAAGTTTGACTTCTTGTTGGCTCGTTTACGGCTCTGACCGTGACCCCATTGAGACTGAATCTTAGACCTGAGGTCACTGGCATCGGCATTTTTGCCTTCCTTCTCCAGTGCTACCTGCTTTTCAATTTCAGCTACGCGTGCATCGAGAGCTTCTTTCTCAGCATCGTAATAACGCGGTTTAAAGCCAAAGCCGCGCGGTTTATTTTGTTTGAAAATCGTATATCGCATACTGATGGCCAAAAATACAAAATGATTTTGTGACTATGTACGTTGTTATGCACATCGAATGTTGGGGAAATTCATCTGTAGGTTCATTTTTGTGAAATTGGATTGGCTAAATTCGCAACGTTAATTTCAATTTGATTTATGAATAAGCTACATCTGTCGATTACACTTGTGCTTGCGTTTTTTGCTGTCTCTTTTCACGACTGGCAAAAAGTACAGGTTGACCCTGATTTTGAAACTGCAAAATCTCCCTGGGCCGATAGTGTACTCAACGGGCTTACGCTGGAGGAAAAGATAGGCCAGCTATTCATGGTGGCCGCTTATTCCAACAAAGATGAACAGCACGCTGAAGAAATTGATAAGCTTATTGAAAAACACAACATTGGCGGACTCATCTTTTTTCAGGGAACTCCTTACAAACAAGCCAAACTGACGAATCGTTATCAAAAAAAGTCAACTATTCCATTGCTCATCGGGATGGACGCAGAATGGGGACTTTCAATGCGTTTGGACTCTGCCATGCGCTTCCCTCGCAGTATGATGGTTTCAGCGGCAGATAATGATTCGCTCACAACTGAACTGGGCCGTGCTATGGCGCAACAACTCAAGCGAATTGGTGTACATGTGAATTTTGCCCCAGTCGTTGATGTCAATAACAACCCCGATAATCCGGTGATCAATTCAAGATCGTTTGGTGAGGATAAGTTGAGAGTTGTTAGAATGGGGAAAGCACTTTCAAAAGGGTTACAGGATGAAGGTGTTATTGCTGTTGCCAAGCATTTTCCCGGTCATGGTGACACGAAGACAGATAGCCACAAGGAATTGCCGAAATTACCATTTGACCGTAATCGACTGGAAAGCCTGGAGTTATTTCCGTTTCAGGAGATGATCGATCATGGAGTTGGAGGGATTATGGTTGCTCATTTGAATGTACCGGCTTTGGTTGATGAACCAAATATTCCCACAACATTGAGCAAAAGTGTTGTGACCGATTTGCTCAAAAAAGAAATGAATTTCAATGGTCTCACATTTACCGATGCTCTCAACATGAATGGTGTTACCGAAGGCCGTGATGGTGCTGATGTCGCTCTTGAAGCTTTTTTAGCCGGGAATGATGTATTGCTGTTTCCTACTGAAATTCCGTCAGCTATCAAGGCGATAAAGAATGAAATAAAACGCAACGGTTCGCTCGAAAAGGATTTGAATGAACGAGTTCTGAAAATACTGAAAGCCAAAGAATGGACAGGCGCTACAAAGTTTGATTCAATCAATTTGAAAAATATCGGTCAGAGCCTCAACCAGCCAAATCACGTTCAACTTAATCGAGACCTGAACGCCAGAGCGCAAACTCTGGTTCACAACAATGGAAAAATTCTGCCTTTTGGAAGGTTAGACTCTCTCAACATTGCGAATCTTTACTTTGGTGAAAACGATCGTTTTGCTTTTCAGGATGAGTTACAACTCTACGGAAACATCAAAACTGTTTACAGCAATAAAAAACCAACTTCATTTGAACGAAAATTGATTCGGGAAGAGTTGCAAAGTGCTGATGTAGTAATTGCATCGCTACACAACACGCGACTTTATCCTACAGGTAATTTTGGAATAACGAATGAGTCGCTGTCCTTCATCAAAGAATTGGCAAAAGAGAAAGAAGTAATTCTCGTTCACTTTGGAAATCCTTATGCGTTGCGCAATTATGATGCTTTGGATTCACTATCTGCAATTCTCGTGAGTTATGAAGAGAGTGAGTTTGCACAGCATTATGCAGCAGAGGCACTTTTTGGAGCAGTTCCGGTTTCGGGTAAGCTGCCTGTAACAATTGATCAGCATTACATTGTGGGGAGTGGCGCTCGCACAAAAAAGATAAAGAGATTTACCTATTCAGAACCACAAACAGCAGGCTTGAATCCGCAGGTTTTGTCCAGAATTACCTCAATCGCCCAGCACGGCATTGATGAACAGGCGTATCCCGGTTGTCAAATTTTAGTAGCCAGGAAAGGGAAAGTCGTTTACCACAAGGCAATGGGTAAGCATACCTACGAAGACAATGCTCAACGCGTGGCTCTGACCGATATTTACGATCTCGCATCAATTACGAAGATAGCTGCTACAGTGAGTTCTCTAATGATACTAACTGATAGAGGAGAGCTCAATGTGAACAATACACTGG
Organism: Salibacter sp.; assembly: GCF_031581065.1. NCBI lineage: Bacteria > Pseudomonadati > Bacteroidota > Flavobacteriia > Flavobacteriales > Salibacteraceae > Salibacter > Salibacter sp. The sequence continues at coordinate 27,787 of NZ_JAVLBN010000015.1, read as the reverse complement.
GAGATTTTATTCCGGAGTTTGTAGATGGTACGGATTATGAAAATCTCAAGATCAAAGATATTTTGACTCACCATGCTGGCTTAAAAACCTGGATTCCATTTTATAAATCTACACTGTCAAATGGCGTTCCGCGTTACGATGTTTACTCGGTTGTACAAAGTGAGATGTATCCGCATCGCGTAGCAGAGAATTTCTATATCGAAAAATCTTATCCTGATTCTATCATAAAACGAATTGTTGAAACTCCGCTCAGCAAAAATCAAGACTACTTATACAGTGATTTGGGCTATTATTTCATGCAACGGATTATTCAAAAGGTGACAGGTCAATCGCTCGATGAGTTTGCAACTGAAAATATCTACATGCCTATCGGAATGGGAACTACACGTTATCTGCCACGGGAGCATTTTGATTTGGATAGAATTGTACCAACAGAATACGATGTTTATTTTAGGCAACAACTTATTCACGGTGATGTGCACGATCCGGGAGCCGCAATGTTAGGTGGTGTAGGGGGACATGCCGGTTTGTTCAGCAATGCCAATGATTTGGCCAAGTTGATGCAAACCTTTTTGAACAATGGAAGCTACGGAGGCGTTAATATATTTTCTGATTCTGTTATCAAGAATTACACTGAGTGTTTATATTGTGAAGATCCTGAAGTTGAAAACAGGAGAGGAATTGGATTCGATAAACCTGTAAGAGATGATGATGGCGGACCAACTTGTCAATGCGTGAGCTACGCTAGCTTTGGTCACACCGGGTTTACGGGAACAATGGCCTGGGCAGATCCTGAACAAGACATTGTTTACGTGTTTTTATCGAATCGAATTTATCCTTCAGCAGCTAATAAAAAGCTGATCACAATGGATATCAGAACAGATATAATGCAGGTTATTTACGACTCAATTGAGTACTGATTTTTGAAATTATGAACATTGGAATCGTTTGTTACCCAACTTATGGTGGTAGTGGAGTAGTCGCTACCGAATTAGGAAATGCGCTTGCCAAAGAAGGCCATAAAGTACATTTCATTACTTACAGCCAGCCCGTTAGATTAGATATACTTGAAGAGAATATTTACTATCATGAAGTAAATGTTGAGGATTATCCTCTTTTTCATTATCAACCTTATGAACTCGCTTTGGCGAGCAAAATGGTGGACACAGTTAAAAATGAAAAGTTGGATATTTTGCATGTTCATTATGCCATTCCGCACGCTTTTGCTGCTTACATGGCTAAAAAGATTTTGATTGATGCGGGAATCAATGTGCCTGTCATCACGACACTTCACGGTACCGATATTACACTTGTTGGTAAGAACCCGAGCTACAAACCGGCTGTGAAGTTTAGTATTCAGCACAGTGACTATGTAACAAGCGTGTCAGAACACCTCAAAGAGGAGACAATTGAGTTTTTTGATTGCTCAACGCCTATTGAGGTGATTCCAAATTTCATCGATTTAACTCTCTATCAGAACCGCAAGAATTGCGAAAAAGCGAGACTTGCTGAAGATGGACAAATGCTTATTACACACATCTCTAACTTTAGAAAAGTAAAGCGCGTCCACGATGTTGTTCGCATTTTTAAAGGAATTCACGATCAGATCCCGGCTCGTTTGGCTTTGGTTGGTGACGGCCCCGAGCGTTCTAAAACGATTGATGAGGCAAGAGAACTCGGTTTGGGAAGAGATGTCATTTACCTCGGAAAAACAAAAGAGGTAGAACGCGTATTGTGTATGAGCGATTTGTTTTTACTTCCTTCAGAAACTGAGAGCTTTGGTTTGGCAGCTCTAGAAGCGATGGCTGCTAAAGTGCCTGTTATTTCATCGAATACCGGTGGTTTACCTGAGGTGAATATTGATGGCAAAAGCGGTTACACGAGTACGGTGGGAGATGTAGAGTCGATGATCGCCAATAGCCTTTCGGTTCTGACCGATAAAAATAAACACGAAAAATTCAAACAAGGAGCTTTTGATGTAGCTCAAACATTTGATATTCAAAAGATTTTGCCTCGCTATGAGGAACTCTACGAAAGAGCGATGAGAGAATCTAGTTCGAAAGGCGTCCAAACTTAAACGCAGCAGATTTTGGTATTTTACCAGCAGATCCATGAACGATTTTCACGAGAGAATCTCCTGAAGTGCGGTAGAGAATCTCTTTAGGGAATTGGTATTCAGGATTGTGGAAGATGATTGAAGTGTCGTTCTTTTTCTTGATCGTGAAGCGGTAAGGCTCTATCGTTTTGTCGTTTACGAGTTCGAGTGTCATGCCATCTTCTTTGTATATTTTTGAGAGCCACATGATTGAAGTGTCATTGCCATTCGAGTATTTTACTTCACCGTAAATCGTGTCGTTACGCAATTTCCAGGACTCCATTTGGTTCGTATTATTAAAACTGCGCTCCCAATCGCCAGTGAGCCAACTCAACTCTTTGAGATCATGGGATGAACAGCTCGAAAGAAAAAAGGTTATGAGCAAAGCGCAGGCAATAAATTTTACGGGTGAATGTTTTATTTGTGGCATTGAAGTTGTGATGCTTAAATTTGTAATCGAAAAATCAAAAGTGATGAAAAATATCTTTACATTCTTATTAGTAGCTTCTTTTTTTGGAATAATTGGCACATCATGCTCTAAGTGTTACGATTGCAGCCGATCAGTTGTGATTGAAGATTCGCAGGGTAATCCAATTGACACAACTAACTCTAGCGAAGAAGTGTGTACTGCTGATGAAGGTGAAATAGACAACCGCGAAGCTGAAGGGTATAGCTGTTCTTAACCACCGGCTTGCTTAGCGTTGTAGCCTTCTTTTTTAAGAACCTCCAGCACTTTATTGCGCATTTCGCCCTGAATAATGATTTCACCCTCTTTTGCAGAGCCACCTGTACCACATTTTGTTTTAACCGTTTTGGCCAGGTCTTTTAAATCATCTTCAGATCCGATAAATCCTTTTACCACAACAGCGGTTTTACCGCCTCGTCCTTTCTTTTCAATGCGCACTTTCAGGTTTTGCTCCTCAGGAGGAAGTGTTTCTTCCACACTTTCACCTTCGTAGTCGTATTCGTAATCAGGGTTTGTTGAATAGACTACATCAACACGTTTTTTCTTGTTCTTTTTGCTCATATCATCAAAAGTATAACAATAAAAAAACCGCTCATCAAGCGGTTTTTTCACAATGTAAGAGAAGTGAGTTTAGCTTTTTTCCTGTGGTTCACCGTTGTCGCCAAGTTCGTCAAAACTCACTTCAGTAAACTGGTTTTCAAATTTGTCGTTCAGGCGTTCGTTTTGTTCCTGCTTCAATTCAATAATTTTTTGGAAAGAATCGCTCAGCGCATCACTGAACTTTTCAAAATCCTCTTTGTAGAGAAAGATCTTGTGTTTTTTGTAGTGAACAGATCCGTCTTCGTTGAATTTTCGCTTACTTTCAGTAATCGTCAAAAAGTAATCGTTGCCTTTTGTAGAACGCACATCAAAAAAGTATGTACGCTTGCCTGCTCTCACTCTTTTAGCGTAAATCTCTTCTTGTTCAAAATCCTTGTTGTCTTCCATGGTCCGTTTAGCTTTAAATCTCATCAATAATAGAGATTTCAAATGTATTGAAAAAAGACCTACGGAAAAAAATGGGGTTAAGCTTCCTGTTCTTCTAAAAGTTGTTGTTCGTACAAGTCGCTGTAAACACCTTTTTGAGAGAGCAATTCAGCATGATTGCCACGCTCAACAATTTTGCCGTCATCCAGCACTATAATTTGGTCACAGTGCTTCACCGAAGACACCCTGTGAGAGATAATAACAGAAGATCTCCCTTTCATAATGCGTTTGAGATTCGTTAAAATACGCTCTTCAGTTTGAGTATCAACTGCTGACAAACAATCGTCAAAAATGAGAATATTGGGTTTTTTGATCAGAGCCCTTGCAATGGATAGCCTCTGTTTTTGTCCGCCAGATAAAGTGATACCGCGCTCACCAAGTTCAGTTTGAAAACCTTTAGGAAACTCAGCAATATTATGATAAACCTGTGCATCTTTAGTGGCCTGTTCAACCGCCTCTAAATTATTTTTGGTCAGATCCAGCCCAAAAGCAACATTGTTTTCTATCGTATCAGAAAAGAGGAAAACCTCTTGCGGAACGTAACCAATTGATTTCCTGAGTTGATTGAGGTTGAACTCCTTAATAGGTTTGCCGTCAACGCGAATTTCACCTTGAGTAGGGTCAAACAATCTACCAATCAAATTAGCGATTGTCGTTTTACCTGAACCTGTTCTACCAATAACTGCCAGAGATTCACCAGCTTTAATCGAGAAGCTAACACCTTTTAGCGCTTCAATTCCGCTATCAGGATAGACGAAATGAACATCTTTAAACTCGATATTTCCTTCAACAGGTGTATCGGTGTGAACGTGGTTTTTGATTTCCGGTTCTGACTGTAAAAATTCATTGATACGTTCCTGAGATGCCGCAGCACGCTGTGTAAGCGATGTCACCCATCCCAGAGCTGCCACCGGCCAGGTGAGCATATTCACATAAATCACAAACTCGGCAATATTACCGGTTGTGATTTCGCCAGAAATGGCGAGTTCACCACCTATGTAAATCGTTAGAATTGTACTAAGACCTATTAGCAAAATCATTAAGGGTTGGAACAGGGCATTAACTCTAACAAGTTCAAGATTTTTATCTTTATAGGTTTCAGTTTCTTCTAAAAAAGCCTTTTCGCGATCCATATTGATGTTGTAGGCCTTCAAAACACGAATACCTGAAAAAGCTTCCTGAACAAAAGTTGAAATGTTCGAGAGTTGTCTCTGCACTTTTTCACTTTTGATATTGATAATGTTGCTCACATAATAAATCGAAATGCTGAGCAGCGGGAGTGGAGTGAGCACATAGAGAGTGAGCTTGGCGTTAACTGAAATCATTGTACTGATGACTAAGACAAAAAGCACAATGAGATTGAGCGTGTACATAATAGCCGGACCCAAATACATCCTTACTTTACTCACATCTTCACTGATACGATTCATGAGGTCCCCGGTGTTATTGCGCTTGTAAAAGGCCAAACTCAAATCCTGGTAGTGCTGGAAAACCTCATTTTTTAAGTCGAATTCGACAAGTCTCGACATCACGATAATCGTTTGACGAGTAAAAAAGAGGAAGAGTCCATTCATTAAAGCCATGAGTAGAACAAAGCCTCCAAAGAGCAATAGCATTTTACTCAAAACCGCATAGAAGTCAGCATGAAAGTAAGTTCCGTTCAATACTTGATACTGGACAATTGTCTCCTTTACAATATCAAATGCGTAGCGAATTATTTGAGCGGGAAAGATTTTGAAAACATTCGATATAGCAATGAATAAAATGCCCAGTAACAGGCGCCATTTGTATTTGACTAAATATTTATTGAGGTATCGAAGTGATTTCATTCAGTTGAGTACTTTCCTACATTAACAAATCCCGAGAAAAAAGCTACATTTGCCGTCCCAAATAACGGAGCAAATGTATAGTAAATTTCGTCTCTGAATATTAACGTTCTAATACAATAAACATGGATGTGAATACAGTTTCACCGGCCGATAAAACACAAAACCCTGTAATTCAGGAAATGTTTCAAATGGGACATGAACAGGTGGTGTTTTGTCAGGATGATGCAACCGGTTTAAAAGCGATCATTGGAATCCATAATACCACATTAGGCCCTGCACTTGGCGGTACCAGAATGTGGACTTACGACAACGAACTTCAAGCTATAAACGATGTTTTGCGCCTATCGCGCGGTATGACTTACAAAAATGCAGTAAGCGGCCTCAACCTGGGTGGTGGAAAAGCTGTAATAATTGGTGATTCTCGCACGATGAAAAACGAAGCGCTCATGAGGCGTTTTGGAAAATTTGTTGATTCACTCAATGGAAAATACATCACTGCTGAGGATGTTGGAATGACTACTCAGGATATGGAGTTTATCAGCAACGAAACAAATCACGTTGTCGGTAAACCTAAAGAGCTAGGTGGAGCAGGTGATCCTTCTCCGGTAACAGCTTACGGAGTTTACCTGGGCATGAAAGCTGCTGCAAAAGCCGCTTACGGATCTGACGATTTAGGCGGTAAAAAGGTAACTGTTCAGGGAGCAGGAAACGTTGGTCGTTATTTGATCGATCACCTTATGAAGGAAAATGCTCAGGTTTCTATAGCTGATATTTTTGACGATAAAATCAAACTCGTTACTGATAAACATTCATCAGTTAATGTTATCGATTCTGATAAGGTTTACGAAAATGATATGGATATTTACGCTCCATGTGCATTGGGAGCTACTGTCAATGATGAATCACTCCAAAAACTAAATTGCAATGTGATTGCCGGAGCTGCCAACAACCAGCTCGCTGATGAAAAGAAACACGGTGTGGCAGTTAAGGAGAGTGGTATTATTTACGCTCCTGACTACGTGATTAATGCCGGTGGAGTAATCAATTGCTATTCAGAACTCGAAGGTTATAACCGCGACAGGGCGATGAATAAGTGCGAAACGATTTACGACACGACTTTACGTATTTTTGAACTTGCCAACGAACAAAATATCCCTACCTACGAAGCAGCTAATAAATTAGCTGAGCAGAGAATTGAGCAAATCGGAAAGATAAATAAGACCCGTTAATGCAAGAAGGGATGATTAACAGACGCTACCTACGCGTCAAAGGACTACAGGCTATTTACGCATTTGAGAGCGATAATGCTGATATGACTGTTGGTGAAAAAAACATGCTCACTAGCATCAATAAAATTTACGACCTGTATCTCTATGTTCTTGAACTCACTAACGAAGTTGCTGAGAAAGCGCGTAGGAATATTGAACAAAACAAAGAGAAGCGACTGGCAACTGATGAGGATCTCAATCCAAATCTCAAGTTTGTCAACAATGCTATTGTTCAATTGCTGGACAACAACACTATTTTTAGAGCCGAGGTTGAAAAGAAAAAGATCAACTGGTCGCTCGAGTCAGACAATATCAAAAAGTTGTGGCGTCAAATTCGCGATAGTGAAGAGTATGCCCAGTACATGCAAAACCCGGAGCAGTCCTTTGAGGAAGACCAGGAGTTCATGGTTAAAATCTTCAAGCGCTACATTGCCAGCTTTGAAGTGATTCACGACTTTTTTGAGGACAAGAGCATCTACTGGAGTGATGATTTAGCACTCATTATTTTAAGTGTTATCAAGACATTCAAAAACATGACACCTGAAATGGGAGAGCAAAGTAATTTTCTCCTTCCGCTTTTCAAGGACAGAGATGACGATCTCAAATTTGTAAGAGAACTGTACAAGCGAACAATCGTGAACAAGGAATCGCTATCTGAACGTATTTCTCAAAACACCACAAACTGGGAGTTGGAGCGTATAGCAAAGCTCGATGTTGTACTGATGAGAATGGCTTTGTGTGAATTATTATATTTTACGGGCATTCCTGTAAAAGTGACTTTTAACGAGTACATCGAGCTGGCAAAAGATTACAGCACACCAAAATCAAAAGTATTTATCAATGGAGTGCTCGATAAACTAGTTGCCAAACTCAAAAAAAATGGCGAAATTTCGAAAACAGGTAGAGGTCTAATCGAATAATTGAAAATTATGAAAAAGCTATTGTTTATCACACTATTAGGATTGGTAGCCTGGAGTTGTAATAACTCCGGATCTGACCAGGAATCAATTACACCTGATATGGTGAAGAATAATGCAACTGCTTCGTCAGACTCAACGAAAAAAAGCAGTGAAGCACCCATTATGGAATTCGATACACTAGTTCAGGGATTTGGAACAATCACACAGGGTGAGAAAGTGACTAAGATGTACAGGTTTCAAAACACGGGTAACAAAGAGCTGGTGATTACTTCAGCTCGTGGCTCATGCGGATGTACCGTTCCTAAATATCCGCGCAAACCAATTGGTCCGGGAGAATCTGGTGAGATTGAAGTTATGTTCAATAGTAAAGGGAAAGTAGGACGCATTCACAAAAAGATTTATATCGTTGCAAACACAACTCCTGCAACAAACACGCTGGCTATAACCGGTGATGTTGTGGGGCCATCAAAATAAAAAACGCAAGAAAAATGGAAAATTTACAGGGATTATTAGAAAACTTTGGACCGCTACTTTTGATTATCGTGGTATTTTACTTCTTCATGATCAGACCCCAAATGAAGAAAGCAAAAGAGGCAAAGAAATTCAAGGAAAACCTCAAAAAGGGCGATCACGTGGTAACAATTGGCGGTATTCACGGAAAGCTTGACGAGTTGAATGATACGACTGTTGTTATCGATATCAACGGAAAATTCAAATTGACTGTTGAGCGTTCAGCAATTTCACCTGAATACTCTAAAGGAACAGGTGAATCAACATTAGCGCAACAACCGAGAAAATAATATCTTCGGGGAGGCGATTAATAGCACCGAAGTATGAATAGAATCAAAGCACTCATAAAAAAACCGGGAAAGCGTTTTTACGTTTTCCTGGTTTGTTTGCTTATAGCCACCTTTTTTTGGGTTCTCAACGCTCTCACAAAAGAGTATTCTTTAACCATTTCTGTGCCGGTTGAATATGCCGGTGTCTCCAGTGAAAAAGTAATCGTCAACACACCGCCTAAAGCAGTTTCTTTTAGAGTTAGAGGAGAAGGGTTTAATCTTTTAGGCGTGTCTAAAAAAGATGAATTTGAGCCCGTTACAGTTGATTTAAGTAATTACTCAACATTTGGTGATGACGAAGTAGAACGAAAGGTTGTGGATGCAGGATCTATCCGTAATTTAGTAAACGATGAGCTTGGCGACTACCTCGATATCGATCAATTATCTGCTGACTCTATTCAAATCCTCATCGAGGAGCGAATGTCCAAAAAAGTTCCGGTTGAACTCGATCTCAACATCCAGGTAAACGATCAATACACATTACAGTCAGAACCATTTTCAACTCCCGATTCCGTAGTGGCAAAAGGTCCAAAATCTGAGGTAAAGGTTTTGAAAAGTGTGTTCACAAAAAGACTTGAACTCGAAGATTTGGAAACCACCGTGAATGAAGCGTTGCCCATTGTAAGCGCTTCAAGTAAAATGAACTTTGAACCTGAAAATGTGAAAGTAACCGTACTGGTAGAGCAACTCACACAGGGATCCACAAAAGTGAAGATCGAAACAATCAATTTGCCCGATTCTCTCACGCTCTCAACTTATCCGCGTGTCGTAACCGTCAACTTCAAAACAGGCCTGTCGCATTTCGACAGCGTTGACGATAACCAGTTCACAGCCCAGGTCGATTATCGTTCGGTTCTGAAAGACCACCCACCAAAACTCTATGTCAATGTTGTTTCAAAAGATGACTTCGTCAAAGTGATCAACTACAGTCCTGAGAATGTCGAATACATAATCAGATCGCGATGATTGTTGGCGTTACAGGCGGAATTGGAAGTGGAAAAAGTACGGTTTGTCGCATATTTCAGTCTTTTGGTATTCCCGTTTTCGATGCCGATCAACGTGCTAAAGCGCTCTACATTGAAAGTGAAAATGTAAAATCTCAGGTAATTGAACTTTTAGGTGAAAGGGCTTACAAAAGTGATAAGCCTGATAAAGAATACATTGCCAATCAGGTTTTTGGCGACAAGTCAAAACTGGAAAAACTCAATCAAATCATTCACCCGGCAGTAAAAAGTGATTTTGAAGACTGGTATCACAGTCAGAACACGACCTACGTCATCAAGGAGGCCGCAATCATGATCGAGAGTGGCAGTTACAAACAGTGCGATAAACTGATTTTAGTTACCGCTCCAAAAGAGCTCAGGATAAAACGAGTAGTGGAGCGTGACAACACATCTGCTGATGAGGTAGAAAAGCGCATGAGTAACCAGATGACTGATGACGAAAAACGCAAATATTGCGATTTTGAGATTTTAAATGACGGAAATTCGTCATTGATCGAGCAGGTTCGCGATATTCACAGACAATTGCTATCTTTTGGCCAAAAGCCGAAAAAATGAAAATACTATCCGCTGATCAAATCAGAAAAGCTGATCTATATACAATACAGAACGAACCTATTTCAAGTGTAGACTTGATGGAGCGAGCCGTCACCAATGCCAAATTGGCTATGCCCATTTTTTATATCAATCAAAAGATACTGATCGTTTGCGGCCTGGGAAATAATGGCGGTGACGGACTTGTCATTGCTCGCCATTACAGTGATCAAGACGAAGTAGAAGTCGTTGTGCTCAACTTCAATGACCAGTATTCAGATGATTTCAAAACGAATTTTGAAAGACTGAAGGAGTGCAACGTCAAAATCACGACAATCAAATCGGCTGATGAATTCGAGATCAACGAGCCGGATTTCATTATTGACGCGATTTTTGGATCTGGACTAAATAGACCCGTTGAAGGATTTCCCGAAGAGGTCATCGAGAAACTCAACAATTACGAAGCAAAAAGACTGGCAATTGATATTCCATCAGGACTTTTTGCTGATGACAATGACGAGAACGATGGAACCATATTCAAAGCTGACGAAACGATTACTTTTCAGTTACCAAAGTTATCATTTCAGTTTGCTGAATATGCAGAGTTTGTAGGCCAGGTAACGGTTCTCGATATCGGTTTACTCAAGAGTTTTATTGAAGACGAAAAGACAGATCATGAGGTTCTGACCGAAAGAGGTGCACGAAAGATATTGAGAAACAGAAAAGGCTTTTCGCATAAAGGAACTTACGGCCATGCATTGATAACGGCAGGTGGAAAAGGAAAAGTTGGAGCAGCTGTACTATCATCAAAAGCAGCGCTAAAATCTGGTGCAGGGTTGGTTACTGCACATATTCCAAGATGTGGCTATGATGTTATGCAAACTGCTATTCCTGAGGTGATGTGCATTGTTGATTCCGGTGATGAATGTTTAAAAGATGACATTGATTACTCAAATTTCAATGCTGTTGGAGTGGGTCCCGGAATCGGTCATCACGAGGAAACGCGATTTGTCGTGGAAGAGTTGATCAAAACCACAGAGAAACCGCTGGTACTCGATGCTGATGCACTCAACTTACTTTCAGAACACCCGCAATGGCTCGATCATCTACCAAAAGGAAGCATTTTAACTCCACATCCGGGTGAATTCAAAAGATTATTTGGCGAAATAAATAAGCCGATTAAACGTCTTGAAAAAATCAAAGACTGGTGCTCAAAAACAGAATGTTACCTCCTTTACAAAGATCATATCAGCTTTTTGGTTACACCCGAACGCAAAGTGTTTTTCAACAGCACGGGAAATTCGGGAATGGCAACTGGCGGTAGTGGAGACGTGCTCACTGGAATTATCACAGGCCTGCTCGCTCAAAAATACAGCAGTTTTCAAGCAGCACTTTTAGGAATGTTTGTTCATGGTAAAGCCGGAGATGCCGCGCTTGAAAAAGAGTCGTTTGAATCGCTAACTGCATCTGACATCATCAATAATTTGGGTGAAGCCTTTAAATCGATCAGACATGAGTAGAGCTTTTGTTTTTCTTTTTGGTTTGATCCTGATCACAGCATGTGCCTCACAACGCGATGTAAGCATACAAACCGCTGAAAATATCGAATTTAGATCGTACAAAACATTCATGGTCAAGCTCGATCCCGAAAAGGAATACGCTGATTTTGCCGATCAAAAGATCGAGGAAGTTCTCGAGGATGAAATGAAGCTGCGCGGACTCAAAAAAGACACTGTCAACCCTGATCTCTGGATTATGTACGATACCAGGGTAAGGCAAAAAACAAAACTCGAGCGTTCATCATATCCTTATGATTATTACTATCCGTGGGATTGGGGTTACAATCGCTATCCCTACCGCGAATACACTTACCGGGAGGGTACGGTGATCATCGATATTGTGGATGTGAAAAAGAAACGCCTAATATGGCAGGGTTGGTTGAGCGAATCGGTTGATGATAAGCGCGACATGGAAGATGTGGAAATGGATATTCGTTCTATTATGGCTCGTTTTCCGCTCAAGGCATCAAAAACCGCTACCGAAAACAAAAAATGATTCCGGCAGCGATTTTAATTAAAATTTAAAACCAACGGTCAGAGCCCCGTTAAAGCCGGCTCTCGGGACATTTCCCCAGTCGAGGTGATCCCAGTATTGCCGGTTGGTGAGGTTTCGCAAATCTGCGCGAACAGTAAGTTCATTCTTTCCAACTTCAAAAATGCGTTGAGCACTGGTGTTGAAAATCACGTATCCGCTCGTTTCATCTTCACCATAGATTGGGTTTACTCTGTTTTGATCAGCAGTAATATTTGAGCTCACTTCAAAGAACCATTTTTCTTTTTTGTATTGAGCTGTTAAATCCACTTTCAACGGTGCAATCAATGGGATAGGAGTTCCGTTGTGATCCTCAGCATAGCGGTACTTGAGTCGCTCTTTTAACGAAATATTTTTTGTGATTTGCCAAAAAGCACTTTGCTCAAATCCGGTAATGTAAGCATAATCCAGGTTTTCGTAAAACTTGACCCCGTTTCCTCCAATGGTCATGACTGAAAGCGATGAATCCCAAACACCAAAAACATAGTTTTCAATGTAGTGAACGAACGGACTCAAACTCAACTGAACGTCACCAAATGATTTTCTCATTTCATAGCTCAACTGATACGAGTTTTCCATCTCTAAATCAGGATTTCCCATATAATCGAATCCGTCCTGAGCGTTGAATAGGTAGAAGCCGTAGAGTTCACTGAGAGTAGGAACCCGCTGACTCACTTTCATGCTCAACGAGTGATTGAAAATAGTTGGATTGTGATTGATTACCAATCCACCACCCATCGTTAAATCTTCTCTGTCTGTATTATCAAAACCAAAAATGGAGATCTGTTTCATGCCAAAGTCGCTCAGCATTGTATTTTGGTAGTAATTGGATCTGAAAAAGAGTGTAGTATTCAGTTTATCAGTCCATTTTGAGCTCAATTCACCTTCACCACCAAATCCAACGCGCGTTGATAACGGCCATGTTTCCATGAACATTTCCTTTTCATTTTCGGGGTACATGATCATATCAGCCCAGCGCTCGTTGTAAAAACCATCAGCTTTGAGTTTCACTTTATGTCGGCTGCCCAGGTTCTGACCGTAATGGGCATAACCGCCATAAGTGGTACTTCCACCCGGCATATCCATGTGCATAGGGACATTGGGTCTTTTTGTGTCATCCATCACATGCTCGATGTCATTTCCATAAGCCTTGATCTCGAGATGAGACTGGACTGTGTTTGTGAAATAGCGATGATACGACAGGCTGTAAATTTGACCTTTAGCCGATGAAACATCCATTGGTAAAGCGGTGTAGCCAACATCCCAGGCATCATCTAAAATGAATTGAGCTTCAATCCACTCGTTTGATGATAATCTGTACTTCGCATTTGCAGCCAGGTTGAGCTTGTGAAATTGTGTGTAGAGAACCTCGTTACCGTTTCCATCATTGTAGGGATCAGCATCACGGTAAGAACCGGATACTCTCAACCCAAACTTCGATGATGAGTAATCGAGCGATCCCTGAGCTACGTTCCCCAATCCGTTAAAGCTCAAACCGTACAATCCATTTCCCGTGAATTGCGGCTCACCGGTGAAGCGGGCTTTTTTGGTTGCCAGGTTCAAACCAACTGGTGAAGTGCCACCAAATGCACTTGAATTTTGGCTCTGACCAGCAGTAATACCGGACAGATTATTCGTTGAAACATAAGAAGTGACCGGGTCCATTTTATCAGTACAGGCGCCAAAAACGCGCATTCCATCTAGCGTGATATTCATGCGTTCCATTGTGAGTCCACGAAAAACTGGTTCGTAAGCGTAATTTCCACGCCTGATGAAATCTGCTCCTGAAATTTGCCTGATTGCTTCTCCGGGTTTGTTTACTGAAGAATAATTTTGGTTGGTTTTAGACAAAACTTCTTCAATCTCTACTTCATTGAGGTTTTTTACGCGTAATGAGTCATTACGAACCTCACTCACCTGCGCCAAAACTGACGCAGGGAGTAAGGTAAGGACAATGAATTGCCTTAGCATATCAATATGTTTTAGAGATTCTTAGAACGTGATGTCAAAGAAAAGGTCGTCTTTGATGACGTTACCGTTCTTTTTGACAACCATATTGACTTTCCAGTAGCCTGTCATCGTGAAGTTCACCTTTCCAACGTAGTGACCATCAGTTGTTTCAACCGGATTTTCATTATCTGGTGAACCGTGGCCCATTGTAGGCATTTCCGGCTCTATTTCCATGGTTAATCCGTTTACTGCCGGCCATGACATCATCGTTTTGCGTTCGTGAACCACAACTTCGTAATCGTTGATTCCAACTTTAGGTTCTGATGGTTCAATAAGCGATACGAAATAGCGAGCACTGTCAGGAGTGTAAAAGCTCTTTGTTCTCGTTTCTTGAGGTTCAACAACACTGTTTATTTTCACACGATGTGTTTCTGATTCGTTATCATCAGTAAGTGTAACATCAATGTACCAGTCACCAGCAGTTGTTGGCATCACAAACACGACTGCTGCTTCACGCGCACCGTTTTGATCAGGTGTGCCCGGTTGTTCTGCCGGAGCACTGTGCGTGTGCATAGGCATATCCATAACCGGATTTATTGTCACCTGGTCATCTAAAAAGCTGTCATCAACAGTTCCGTCATCGTCTCTTTCAACGATCCAGATTTTGTTGTATCCCACAAAAGCTTCCTTTTCACCGTAAATCACGATGTCATCATCGTTATTGTCGTCATCACTGGTTCCCAGGACTACATAGTTTTCAAAGGGATTAGTTGAAGGGGTGGGAGTGTTGTCATCATCGTCATCGTCTTTACACGATGTACTTGCTCCAATAATTAGCGCCATTAAGGCCCAAACTTTAATATTCTTGAGTAACATAAGTCTTTGATTTTAAATGAATAAATACAGTAGGAGGTGAAATGTATAAGACTTATGACCTGGGTGGATGAAACACCTCAATTGGTGCTAAAAAGGAATATGAATTTTGATAAAAGAAGTTTGAAGAGCTCTCTTTTTGGTCAAATACGCTGGTGAGTTTTTCACTGTCAGATCCAAAATAAAGCGTTTGCTCAGGTAAGAATGTCACTTCCTGCGGAGCTCTTTTTTCATCTGTTTCACCCATGAGTTGTTTGCTGAAGTGACATTTACCATTACAGTGGAGTTCAGGTTTATCTTTGTTTTCACAAAACAACTCCGTGATCTCTTCCACATTCATGCGGTAATTGACAAACAGCACAGCATTATAAAACTGTGTAAAGCCAAACAGTGTAATCAACAATATGGATGAAATGATTTTCATTTGGTACAAAAATAGCCCTTTTTGTTTTTGTGTATTATGACTTTTGTCACAATAGCTAATTATTAAGAACCGGGCATGAGATGGTGTTAAAATGGTATTAAGTTGGTCAAGTGTTCTTATAGTATGTTTACAATGTTAACTATAAAATTTGTTTATTTTTCTTACATTTGAATAAACCAACACCTGCAGCTATGAGTGAACGTACTTGTTTGGAATGTGGTGAAAAGTTGAGAGGCAGAATTGATAAACGCTTTTGCGATGCCGATTGCAGGAGTAGTTATCACAATCGCAAACACCGTGATGAAGATGCTTACTACCGCAAGATCAACAAAAGACTCAAGAAAAACCGCTGCATACTCAATGATCTCAATGATGGAGGTAAGACTAAGATCTCCAAATTAAAACTCTTACAGAGCGGTTTTAACTTCAATTATTTTACTCATATACTTCGCACCAAAAAAGGTGGTATTTATTTCTTTTGTTACGATCAGGGATATATTGAACTGGATGAGAATATGTTCCTACTCGTTGAAAATAAAAGTGAGGATTAACAGTCTTTTTAATGCTCCATCTGTCGTTTCAGAATTGTATCTTAGTAGCAACAGAAATGACATATTATGATCTATAAAAACTTTTATGCAGAGCTAGGGAAACTGCTCTATGCTGTTGCAAAATCTGACGGGAAGGTTGCCGAAAAGGAACGGAAAGCCATGCACGAAAAAGTTGTGAAAGATCTCGTTCCGGTAGAAAATTCAACTGATGAGTTTGGAACAGACAGCGCTTTTTACGTGGAAATGCAATTTGAAAGTTGCCAGGAACAGTCTGCCGATCCTGAAACATGCTTCATCGATTTTATCAGCTATGTAGATGATCACCATTCTGCTTTTGATGCAAAATTGCGCAGAGCCACTGTAGAAATTGCCGATGCTGTTGCCGGTGCGTTTTACAATACCAACTCTAAGGAACGCGATATGCTGGAAAGACTCAAACACAAAATACAGGAGTTTGAAAAGCAACAATGAGTTAGCCGGTTCTGACCAAAACGAACTTATATCAAGCGAGCAGAAAATTGAGTACCGTTTTTTGCTCGAATTGATTTGTGGCGTTTATGCCGAAGCTTTTTCTGCCCGGTTTGGCGACAATCAAAAGAAATGGACGCTCATCGGGAAGGAAGAGTTTGGGCCTTATTTTCCATTTGAATTACCTGAAAGTTTTGAGAGACTGGCAACTTTCAATGTTGAAAATAACCTGTTGCCGTGGAAGAGTAGGTTTAACAAGGTTTTGCCGATTGGCGTTTTGCTCCGCAATGGATCTGACCATTACTTGATTTTCAGGGGCACACTCGCAGCGATGGAATGGTACCACGATATGTTGTTCACGCAAAAACCCTGGTCAAATAGCAGTAGCGAAAAGTTGCTGGTTCACAGCGGTTTTAACGATTTATTTGACACGGTCAGAACCGCAGTCGATTTAGCGATTGACGGTGCTCAAATTAGAGAAGGAAAGTTGACAATCACAGGGCACAGCCTGGGAGCAGGCCTGGCTAACTTATCAGCTCTCGAATGGTGCGAGCTCAAACCCCGGCTCATCACGTTTGGATCTCCGCGTGTGGGGAATGCGGCTTTTTCTAAAAAGCTCGCGAAATGTGTGTCATTTCACCAACGCATTGAACACATTTTTGACCCGATACCCAATTTACCTCCCGAAAGTGTCAAGCCTCTTTACAGCGATTATGCACATGCCGGAGAACAATTATTGATCAAGGGATTAATCGACACGATTTCAAGTTACAGGGATTTGAAAAAGAGGGAAGTTTTGTTGGGGCATTTACCATCAGCTTATTTTGATGCCCTCGACCGCTTGTGAAATAGCTTGTCTATTTTTCGCTGAATCGTTTTAGCGTAGTGCGGTTTATTTCGGCTAATGATTTCCATAATTTCATTTTCTAATTCGGGATAGCGTTTCATGAATCGGTCAAGTAGCTCGAGACTGTAGTTGTGAATAGCAATCGCCTTAGCCGGGTTTTCGATGTTCGATAAACAGGTGCCCAGGACTTTACCTTCGCATTTTTCAGGAATATGAGAATCTTTAGCCATGCGCAAAATCTCGCGTTCCTCACCGCTCGTTTTGCAATCTTGAATAAAATCGAACAGTTGCTCCCCGTATTTTTTGAAGAGCTCTTCATTTCTCATGACAGCATGTGAAGCTACCCAGGCTGCATAATTTGGGTGAATATCTCCGCGCTTCCAAATACCTATTAACAACTCAAAGTATTTATCATTTTGCGCTATTTCAACAGCCAATTTATCGCGATTGTCTTTTGTACGATGTGAGGTCAAAAAGTCTTCAATCCTCCTGGCAAAATCTTTCTCCTTCATGGCAATTGAAAATGATGAACGGGCTCATATTCGGCACCTTCTTTCTTCAACAAAGATTGCATTAAAATCAATTCATTCGGTTCTACGGTCAGATCCATTTCACCGCTTACATCAGGGCACTGAATCGGTTTTTTGTCGTAAACGCGAGCCATCGTCACGTGCGGACTAAAAACTACGTGATCGGGTTTTCCTTTCCCGATAACCGCGTAGTACAAATTGTCGCGCAATGTTTGCCATTGTTTGCTGTGTTTATAAGCAGCCCAAATCATTTTGGGTTTGTTCCCGTGAACGGTTTTAAAACTATCAAACGTTAGCGTAGGTAGTGGAGGAGTTGAGTTTAAAATACTTTCAACAGCCTTTTTGATTTCAGGAACCGATTGCTCACCTGTTTCTCCCATAAACAAAAGTGTAATGTGGTAATTCGCAGGCGGAATCCACCGCAATTTGTGACCGTCAGGAAACGACTAAATGCAACTCGTCAGCTTAACAGCCACTTTTTTACCGATTGGTATGGAGAGGAAAAGGCGCATTTGTCAATAAAATAAATGTTTCTTCGATTTATCATTCCAGCCGCTTTGGTGGCTGTATTCTACAAAATAAATGGTGACATCGGCCTGGTGCTTGTAATCAACGAAAAAAATCTTTTTATCAGCCTGGTGGGCGTATTCCACGAAAAACCATTTACCCTCGTTGCCATCAGCCTGATGGCCGTAATCGACCTTGAAAACGCTTAAGTCTGCCTGGTGCTCGTAATCCGCTACGAAGACTTTCACATCAGCCTGATGGGCGTATTCGACTGAGAAAACCTCCTGGGATCTGACCGTAACGGCCAATACAATAAAGAGAAATAGGATGAAAGTTTTTTGCATTGTGCGAAGCTTACGAACCGAAAGTAACAAAATTTTGAACTGTTTGCCAGCGATGTTCAAAAACGTTCTTTTCGCGGTCTTACTCAAAAGCGGTAATTCCTTACTTTTGGCCCAATAAAAATGCATTAGATTATGGCAACTGATTTATTAAAGGGAAAAAAAGGAATCATTTTTGGCGCGCTCAACGAGCAGTCTATTGCCTGGAAAGTGGCTGAAAAAGCACACGAGCAAGGAGCTGAATTTGTTTTGACAAACGCACCAATAGCACTGCGAATGGGCGAAATCAACAAACTGGCTGATGCTACCAACAGCGAGGTGATTCCAGCCGATGCTACCAACATGGAAGATCTCGAAAACCTGTTTACCAAAGCTCAGGAAATTCTTGGCGGTAAGGTTGACTTTATTTTGCACAGCATCGGGATGTCACCCAATGTGAGAAAGAAGAAACATTACACAGAAAATAACTACGATTTTTATCACAAAACGATGGACATTTCAGCGATGTCACTTCACCGCACACTGAGCACTGCTATGAAAATGGATGCGCTCAACGAGTGGGGAAGCGTGGTAGGGTTGACTTACATCGCGGCACAGCGTGTATTCCCTGATTACAACGATATGGCTGACGCTAAATCTCTTTTGGAGAGTATTGCGCGCAGCTTTGGCTATCACTACGGTGAAAAGAAGAAAGTGCGTATCAATACTATTTCTCAATCGCCAACTCCAACAACTGCCGGAACGGGTGTGAAAGGATTTGACGAGTTTATTTCATTTGCTGATTCTATGTCGCCACTGGGCAACGCATCGGCTGATGAATGTGCTGATTACACGATCACGCTCTTCAGCGACTTTACGCGCAAAGTAACCATGCAAAACCTTTACCACGATGGCGGCTTCTCCAATACCGGAGTGAGCAACAAGGTCATGGAAAAATTCACAAAATAATCATCACGTCCCCGCTTTTTGCGGGGATTTTTTTGGACAGAGCCGTGCACACAGCAATCGAGTTTTTCAAATACCTGGCAACTGCCAAAACCCGCCACGGCATTCATTCCCCGTTTGTCTATAACTTTTTAGAGGAAGTACTTTATTCCAAAAAAGAATTCTACGTTTTTGATGAACTCATTGAAAAACGAAAACAGTTACGGTCAGATCCCTCGACCATCGAAGTAACCGACTTTGGAGCTGGCTCTCGGGCAGGACTCACAAAAACGAGATCTCTCTCCGGGATAGCCAAAAAGGGGAGTCCGGATAGGAAATTCCTCAAACTCCTGTTCAAGATCGCCCATTATTACGATTCCAAAAATATTTTGGAGTTAGGAACATCACTCGGCATTTCAACTTCCTTTTTAGCCTCAGCTCATTCAAAGAGTAAGGTGGTAACGATTGAAGGCTGCCCGCAAACAGCTAAAGTCGCTCAGCAAACATTTAACGACCTCAAATTGCGCAACATCGAACTCATAGTTGGCCAGTTTGATGAAAAGCTGGATTCGGCTCTGACCGAAAACCAACCGTTTGATTTGATTTATATTGACGGAAATCATCGTGAAGAGGCTACAGTTCGCTACTTTGAACAGATAGAAAAACACGCGGCTAAAGAAGCCATTTTCGTTCTCGATGATATTTATTGGTCGGCCGGAATGACGCGTGCCTGGGAAAAAATAAAGGGCCACAAAAATGTTTCTGTGACCCTTGACTTATTTAGGATGGGGGTTGTTTTCACCGGAGTGAAAATGCCTCGTTATGATTATCGGTTCCGCTTTTAACGCGTTTGTCCTTTTGCTTTTACGTTGATACTTTCATTCTCGCGGTGCGAGTTGATGATATCAGGCAATTGCTGCGAAGTAATGCGTTTGGCGATGATTTCTTTGTTTTCATCGAGCAGGAAAATTTGCGGAGTACTGAAGATGTCCCAGTAATCGCGAAAGTTGAGACTGTTGAGAGTCGTTTTACCTGCACGGATGTATTTTACCGCATTCTCATTGATCTCTGGCGTGTCAGAAACATTGAGGAATGTGATGTTCTTTTTCTTAAGGAATTTCTTGAGATCTCCGTTTTTGAGCTCAGTACTCACACCAAACATCTCAACTCCATTATCCTTATTCTCTTCGTAGAACTTTTGAAGTTTAGGGAGTTCTTTTTTACAGTGTCCGCAATTAGGGTCCCAAAAAACCAATACGGTATATGGCGATTTGATGTCATACATTGAGTGCCATGTTCCGCCCGTATCAGGCAGAATGATGTTTTCAGCCGTTACGCCAATAATTTGTCTTTTGCGTTTCGTGTACGATTCTTCCAATTCAGCGTATTGAGTAGAATCGATCCAAAAGGCTTTATCTTTCATGTAGTACTGCTCAGCCATGCACACGAAAACACCGTCCATTCCCATGATCTTAGACTTTTCGTAAGTATTTGTCACATGTTGAACGACATATTTATAGATGAGGTTTGAGTCATTTCCGGTCAGATCCGTCATGCGTTTCGCGGCTGCGCAAATCGAGTCGGGAATTTGCGGAACTACTTTTTGCAAGTAATAATCCAGCTTTTGGTGAAGGATAGGAGTGCGCAACATGCGATCATCTGTCATGTCGATGTTATCGAAATAGTGTTTTTTGTAATACTTGTACTGCGCAGTAGAATCTGAACTGTTTTTAACTTCTTCAGGAACTTGTGGCTCAATAGAGGCTCTCATCACCTTAGCGATAAAGAGGTCTTCGTTCTCATTCACAAAGTCATCGCGGAATCCCTTGAGTTCATCAGCCGTTTCATCGATTTGTTTCTGGAGCTTTTTCTTCTTTTTCTTGCTCGTTTCCTTTTGTTTTTGCTGAGCAAGTTGTTGCAGTTTAGGTTGCAGGCTATTCATTTTACGCATATATTCGTAAAAAGCCTCGTTTTCAGGTGAGTTTTTGATTTTAACAGAATTCATGAGGTCGTCCTTATCAGCTTCAATGTAAAAGGAGTTCTCGGCAATTACGATTTGCAAGTAAGACTTTTTGTCGGGCATGATCACCGAGTATATACCACCCGGTTTCATTTCTTCTTTTCCGGTGAATTCAAATTCACCTTTAGAATTTACGTAAGCCGTATCGTTATAATACTGGCGAGCACCGTAAAAATTGGCCATTTTGATGGTAGTATCAGCAAGGCCGTTGATCTTAAATTTGTATGAATAGCCGTCTTGTGAAAATCCCGGTAAAAGGGACAAAACGAATAGCGCGAGTGTTATTGTCGATCTCATATTTCTTTAGTTTATTTTCTATCAGACTCCCAAAAATGCTAAAAGCGTGCCACAAAATTGGTATTTAAGATTACTTTAACAAGCTTTATAAGAGTAAAGCGAACTTGTGAAAGATTTTTATTTCTTGTAATACGTATATAAACAGTGGGATGAGAATTAATCAATTGTAACAAAAGTCACTGTATAGCGATATTTTTATTGCTACTTTTATTATCAAATTAAACGCGATGAAAAAGAATAGAGTAAATTTTAAAAAGTATTTATTGTTGCTGACTTCAGTTGTTGTTATGGCAGGCTTGAGTTTTAGTTGCAATGACGATGACGGAGATGACAATGATAATAATCCGCAGCCTGTTGAAAAAGGTCAGGTTACAGTTAATTTTGATATTGAGTACAACGATGCTCCAATGAACTTTGATGAAAAGTACGACTACAATAATGAATACGAATTCAATCTAACAAAGCTCCAGTTTTATTTGAGTGATGTTGGGGGAATTAATCAGTCAGGGAAGATAAAAGTAGGAAAGGATATCGAATTTATTGATATGAGTCCGTACGCTACACGATACGATGACAAGGTTACTTTTGACTTACCGGTTGGTACTTACACACAGGTTAGGTTTGATCAGGGTGTAAAGGACGAACTCAATAGTGCAGATCCGGCTGATTACGGACCTGAGCATCCGCTACACAACAGTAATACGATGTACTGGACGTGGAAAACCATGTATATTTTCCAAAAGGCTGAAGGTTTTGCTTATACTCAAAACGACACGGTTTCATGGTTATACCACACAGGAACAACTGATCTCTACAGAGAAGGTGTAGAAGTAGATCGCAGTTTTGATGTGAAGAAAGGTGAAAATACTGACATCACGATTACAATCAACTTCAATAAAGTCTTGAACAGCAATGCTGAGCTGGATTTAGTCGATGATGGTCAGAGCCACACGATGGATAATATGCCGGCAGCAACAGACTTTGTAAACAACTTTGAAATTGCATTCGAATAAAGTTAAAAACTCTGTCTTTATGGCGGTACTGGTTATCATCAGTATCGCCATTTTTTCGTGTTCTGACCAAAAGGAGGAATATCACCTGAACGTTCCCGGCTGGTTTCCCAAACCAGAAATACCGGATGATAACCAATTGACGAAAGAAAAAATAAATTTGGGTAAGCGCCTCTTCTTCGACAGTAGGCTTTCATCTGATTTTTCTAAATCTTGCGCTTCATGTCATTTACCACAACACGCATTTAGCGATACGGTAGCGTTTAGCAGTGGCGTTCATGAGCGAGCCGGTGAGCGAAATTCGCCCTCACTTGTCAATGTTGCATACAAACCGCATTTTTTTAAAGATGGCGGAATAGAGTCGTTAGAATTTCAGGCTTTGGCGCCAATTGATCATCCTAACGAAATGGATATCAGTTCTACCACTATTGTTCAACGATTGCGTAAAGATTCACATTACAGGCATAGTTTTAAAGAGGTTTTCAATAGCGATGTAACGATGAGAGGGATTACACATGCACTGGCAGCTTATCAACGCACGCTCATTTTTGGCAACTCGAAATATGACAGAGCAATTTTTGAAAAAAAGGTGTCTTTATCAGATCTCGAAACTCGCGGACTCGATCTCTTCAAAAGCGACTCACTCAACTGTTCAAAATGTCACAGTGGTGTTTTCTTTACTGATTATTCATTCCAAAACAACGGACTCAAAGCTCATTATGCTGATTCGGGAAGGGCAAAGGTGACTTCAAATCCTGATGATGCGGGAAAGTTTGTTGTTCCTTCATTGCGCAATGTAGAAGTAACTGCTCCTTACATGTATGACGGAAGCATTAAATCACTTTCTCAAGTGATTGATCATTATGCTTCTGGTGGATCTGACCACCGCAATAAAAGCGAGTTAATTACCGGGTTTTCGCTTTCCAAAAATGACAAAGAGGCATTGATTGCTTTTCTCAAAACACTCACTGATAAGGAATTTCAGCAAGACCCCAATCAATAACTTTGATAGAAACTCGTTGATTACAGACTGCAACTTGCGCGAATTAACCTAAATTCGGGCCGTTCATGAAGCTGAAATACGACCAGTACATAAAGCAATTGATGGGAGTTACCGGGATTCATGGTATCTTTTTAGTTACCAGTTTCCTCACACACATCTTGCTATCCAATTATTTGCCTGCTTCACAGTTTGGTGAGTACAGCTTTTACAGTTCGCTCATTCAGCTTTTTGTCGTAATTGGTCTTTTTGGCCAGCACAACTTTTTGACACGGGAATTACTAAAGGTCAGAACCGGATTCAGCAAAGGCTTTAGCGGAATCACCCGCAAGAGTCTCGGTTATAGCGCTATTGCCTGGAGTTTATTGGCTGCGGTTTTCCTCGGTGCCAACGCAATTGGCTGGTTTAATATCGAATGGCCAATTACTGTATTGATTCTGTTGATAACCGGCTTTATCGTTGTAGGAACAATCAGGCAGGCTGTACAAAAAGCTTTTGACCAGGTGGGAGTGAGCCAACTTCCTGAGAAGTTACTCTTCTCGGCTGTTTTCCTGCTTACATTATCTACGGGTGTTTTTTGGCTAAAACTGGATCTGACCATTTTGAAAGTCATGTTTTTTAGTGCTTCGGCTTACTTTATCAGTCAAATTGCCGGAGTGATTATTTACGCTTCACTGAAAAAAAAGCAACCTCCCAAACCGATTGAAAAAGCATCTGAAACATCAAATGAAAAGCCGGCTACGCGATGGTATTTCTATTTTATGTCTGTTATCGATATTATTGATAGTAACGTTGATATTTACCTCATCAAGTATTTTGAGGAGTATGAAACCGTTGCGATTTATTCGGTTGTGAAACGCGTTGCAATGTTGCTCCACACGATAATTTATATTTCTAATTACGCCCTGGGGCCGGAGGTTAGCAAGTTGTATTATAGTGGTCAGATCCAAAAACTACAGTCTACCGTAGCTCGCATTGTGCTAATGAACCTGAGTTTTGGAGCAATTGCATTGATCGTTCTCATTTCATTCAAGAACATCATTTTATCACTGTTTGGCGATTTTTACCATGAAAATATCACCTGGGCATTGTATTCGGTGATGATGCTCGCTCAATTTGTGAATGTAGCACTGGGAGCGCCCAATCAGGTGCTATCATCAACCGGCTTTGAGCGTTACAATTTATGGGTATACGCAGGCGGTGTATTGCTACAGGTAGTTTTGGGAAGCATTGCACTGCATTATTACAACATCACAGGAATGGCAATCGTCACACTCATTTCAGCATTTTACTGGAACGGACTCACACACTTCATCATGGAAAGGAAAGTGGGGGTTAAGATTCTTGGATTTAAACGATAACTTACCTCGGTTGATTGAAAAAGTCTTCACTCTGGTTACCCCAATCGCTGGCGTCACCTTCAAAGTCAACATCTCCGTATGGCGTGTTTCTTCTTTGGAGCTCGTATTTCCATCTTGGGTTGTTGATTTCGCCAATCACATTTGAGTGTAAAAGCATGTAATTGTTTGTCGATTTGTCTTTGTTGTAAAACACGTAGCGAGCATCTGATCTTTTTGGGTGCTTGTAATAATGCCAAATGTGATAGGGGTAATTACTGGGCTCGTTATCTCTACGTACAATCGTATTGGGCTGACCGTATTTCAAATATGTGAGTCCGCGGTCTGTTTCGTATCCCTTCTCAACACGTGTTCCAAATTGCTGATTCACATACTCAACTTTTTTGCGGTATTCTTTCCACGCCTCGTAAGGATCTCTCGGATTTTTATCCATCCAAAAGTCGATGAAGAAGTTTTCAAGCTTGGCTTTATCCACATTTTCAGCATGCAACCTTATGAATGATTTTTCAGGAACTGAAGCAATTGGTTTCATGCAATAGATGTGTTCCAGTAATTGAGGTTGTGGCGTTTTTTGC
This sequence comes from Salibacter sp., assembly GCF_031581065.1. Lineage (NCBI taxonomy): Bacteria > Pseudomonadati > Bacteroidota > Flavobacteriia > Flavobacteriales > Salibacteraceae > Salibacter > Salibacter sp. Next base: position 2,043 of record NZ_JAVLBN010000015.1, on the reverse strand, counting down.
AACATATCGGCCAGTGCGTCATACTTGTTAGTTGGAGCGTTTTGTTGTGGGAGCGCTTTGTTGACATTCAAAAATTCGAGCTCTTCAGATCTCAATACAGTTTGAGTACTGTCTAACAGATCAATTTTCAACTTAAAGTTACCGGTTGGCAAGTTTGAAATATCAAAATCTTTAGCCAAAATTGTAATATCACCGGCTTTTTCACGCTGATAGGCTGTAAATTGAGGCAAGTGATCTCCGTACTCATTCACAATTCCGTAGCGGATTACATATGGAGTTTCCTCACCAATCGATTTGCCTGCATTGTAAATCTCAGCATAAAAAGAGAGTGTATTAATTTCATTGGGATAGTAATCGTAAACGTAGGGGATGAACTTGAGTCCGTTTTTGACAAATGGGCCATCCTGGTTTTTGGCTACAGCTTTATCGGCAACGAGTTCAATATCTGAAATTGACAATTCATTTTCAGGATAATTGACATTGACAGTTTGTGATCCTTTGTATTCATGGTCAGATCCGTATGCATCGCGGAGCTTGATTTCCAAATCGTAAACACCGTTGTCTATGGCAATACGTTGCAAATCCATGAACGATCCCTTTGCTGAGTCTGGATCAGTAACGGTTGGACTCAAAATTTCGAATTTCTTGAAGGCTCTGACCGTATCACCCTGAGAGAAAGTGTAAGTCACGATGAGTTTTCCCTGATATAAACTATCGTTGTTCTTTTGGTAGTTTATAGATTTCGCCTGAATTTTGAGATAGTTTTCCACGTATGGCTTCTGAGCCGGAGTTGAAAACGTAGACAATGCGAATTGTGCATCCAGCCCGGTAAGGCTCTGACCGAAAACAACAGATGATAGAAGTGTTATAAAGGCTGTTATTGTCAATTTCATAATGAGCAAAGGTAATGACTAGAACAATGTTGCTCAAGTAAACGATTAATAATTAAAAATAGATACAAATCAATTTTATGGAGATTAAAGGAAAAACATTTTTAGTAACCGGTGGAAGCTCCGGTTTAGGAAAGGCTACAGCTAAGCTATTGGCCGATAAAGGCGGTAAAGTTGCAATTACGGGAAGAGATCCTGTAAAGCTTCGTAGAGTGGCTGAGGAAATCAATGCATTTGCCATTCATGCTGATGTTGCCAAAGACGAAGACATTGCAAAGACTTACGAGACTTTTCTGGAGGAATTTGACCACCTGGATTGTTTGGTCAACAATGCGGGAATAGGGGCGAGACAAACTCTCACAGAATACGAAAAGAAAAACGGCAACAAGGTCAACAAGCGCAAAGAATTGACAGATTTAAAACGAGAAGATTTTCAGGCAGTTTACGACATCAATGTTATGGGAGCTGCCATGATGGGAGCTAAGGCCGCTGAGCTGTTTAAGGAGCAGAAGCATGGAAATATTGTAAACCTGGGTTCTACAGCTTCTTTGAAGGGATATCCAACAGGATCGGTTTATGTTTCATCAAAGTTTGCGTTGAGAGGAATGTCGCAATGCTGGCAGGCAGAATTGCGTCCTTACAATGTTCGCGTGATTCATGTCAACCCGAGTGAAGTTCCCACAGCCTTTGGGCAGGAGACCAGGGAGGAACGCCCTGAGGAAGCGAATAAACTCTCCTCAACGGAGATTGCTCATGCTATAGTAAGTAGTTTAGAAATGGATAACCGCGGATTTATTCCTGAGCTAACCGTTTGGGCCACAAATCCTTTTTGATGAACAATTGCTGGAAGTCCCGTATTCCCTGAAATTTTTTTGAATCGGGGGCTTGCAGGTTTAAAAAGCGATATTACATTTGCAGCGGAGAGTTGGCAGAGTGGTCGATTGCGGTGGTCTTGAAAACCATTGACCTTCACGGGTCCGGGGGTTCGAATCCCTCACTCTCCGCCAAAAGAATTAAAAGCTCAGTGCGATTAGCACTGGGCTTTTTTCGTTTTCACGAAGTCTGAACACGCAGTGTTCAAGCGAAGTGAAAACGAAAAAAGGCCAATACTGAACGAAGTGAAGTGAGTTTTTAATTCTTTTGGACCAACCCC